>NZ_JBKKKY020000179.1:0-1423 GCF_046613545.2 Aphanothece microscopica RSMan92
TGCGTTACTTTCTGTCGGCGGTCGATGCCGGGTCGATGACCCGGGCCGCCGAGATGCATCACGTTGCCCCGACCGCGCTCAGCCTGCAGTTGAAGCTGTTGGAAGAGGCGTTCGGCGTCGCGCTTCTGGAACGGCATGCGCGCGGGGTCACGCCCACGCCGCAGGGGGTCGAACTGTATCAGCGCGGTCGGCAGATCCTGGACCTCGTGTCCGAAGTCGAAGCGCAGATGGCGGCCGCGGGGCCGCGCGCGCGCCGGGTCGTACGACTGGGGATACCACCCGCCATTGCCCGGCTGATCGCGGGGCAGGCCATCATGGGCATGGCCCGTGCGGCCCCCGGCACCGAGTTGCAGATCGTCGAAGGCTGGTCGGCAGAGCTGGCCGAACAGGTCGCAGCGGGCACGCTGGACCTTGTGCTGGGCTATGGCGTGACCACGGCAACAGGCCTGCGCGGAATTGACCTGGCCGAAGAACGCTTTGTCCTGGCGGCGGCGGCCGGGATGGCCCTGCCCGACCGGCCGCTGACGATGGCCGAGGCGCTGGATCATCCGCTGGTCTTCTACGGGCGCCGCACCGTGGCCTGGCGGGCGGTGCGCGACGCGGCCACCGCATTGGGGCGCGTGCCGCGCATCCTGCAGGAGGTCAACTCGATCGAGGCCTGGCGCCAGTTGATCATCCTGGGCGAAGGCGTGGCCATCACCCCGATCGGCGCAGTGGCCGAAGAGGCCGCAGCCGGGCGCATCCGCATCTGCGACCTCGCCCCCCCGGGCATCACCCAGCGCGTGGGACTGGCGGGTCGGGCCGACGCACTGGCCGATGCGGGCCTTTCGGTGGTGCGCGACTACCTGGCGGCACTGGCGCGCGACCGCTATCGGGAGTTGGACCCCAACCGCATCGTTGTGGCCCCGCCGCCCTGATGAACGCGGATCAGGGGCGCCATCCGCCGTGCATCGGATGATCCGCCCCGAGCGGCAACGCGACCGGAAGGCCCGACCGTGTCGAAGCATAGCAGGCCGTCACGAATTCGAGCGACCGCCGTCCGTCGGCCAAGGTCACCTCGCGCCCCGGGCGGCCGTCCAGCGCATCGGCCAACGCCGTGAACATGCCCGCGTATCCGCTGCGCACCGGCCCTACGCGGGCCAGCACCGCGTCGATCGCCGCCTGATCGGCGGGCGCGCGGGCGGTGAAGGTCCAGCCTCTTTCGGCGGGTGCATAGGGCGCGTGGTCGGATTCGACGGTAAAGCCCTGGAACATCAGGCGCAGGCGGCTGATGTTGCCCGCAGCCCCCAGCGTGACCGACGACGTGATGACCGCGCCCGAGGCCATGCGGATCGACAGGGCCGCGCAATCCTCGACCTCGATCGCGTTCACGCGGGTCGCCACATCGGCATAGACCTGCGCCACGGGGCCCAGTAGCGCGGGC
>NZ_JBKKKY020000180.1:0-1421 GCF_046613545.2 Aphanothece microscopica RSMan92
GATCACTCCATGTTCCCCCGACGCCAACGCCAGGGCAAGGCTCAGAACATGGGTCAAATCTCAGTGGAAACTTGTCGACCGGCCGGGTCAGTTCTCAATGCAAATCAACAATCCCAGGATGGCATCGATGTGCTGCTCGAGATCCTGGCGCTGCTGCGCCACAAGCACGGCGTCGACGATTTCCACGCCCTCCTGATCGGCGAAGGCCCGGAACTGGAGGCCTCGCGCGCGCTGGCCGGGAGGCTGGGCCTCAACGATCATGTGACGTTCACGGGTTATCTGTCTGGCGACGCGCTGAAGCGGGCCCTGAGCTCCATCGACATTGGTCTGTGCCCGGACCCCTACAACGACTACACGCGCCGGTGCACCATGAACAAGATCATGGAATACATGGCGTTCTCCAAGCCGCTGGTGCAGTTCGACCTCGATGAGGGACGCTTCAGCGCGCAGGATGCCTCGCTCTACGCCCCCAGAGACGACATGGATGCTTTCGCGCGCTGCATCATCCAGCTGATCAACGATCCGGGCCTGCGGGCGAGAATGGGCGAGATCGGCCGAGCCCGCATCGAAGCCGTGCTGAACTGGGATGCGGAGATTCCACCGCTGCTGGCCGCCTTTGAGCGTGCCCTGGGGTCCAGCGTCGCGGACGAGAAGCAGGAGATGCGGGCCGTCCCGTGACGTGATCCGCCAAGCGCCGCCATGTTGGCGGCGCCGAGGCCTGCCCGTCCTGCGGCAGTCTGATGCGCCCCGTCCGGTTTTCGGCGAAGGGGAGCACAGGGCCTCGCCCTCGCTCAGGGCCGGAAGCGGGCCGTGAAGCGCCAGCGTTCGCCGGGCGAAACCAGCCGCACGAGGGTTGCCGCCATGCCGGCGGCCCAGGTGCGGCGCGTGACCTTGAGGCAGGGGCTGCCCCGGCTGATGGCCAGGAGACGCGCCAGCCGCGCATCCGCCGCCACCGCCTCGACGATCTGCTCCGCTTCCTCGATCGGGGCGATGGCCGTCAGGTAGGCGTTGGGCGTGCGGGAGGTGAAGTCCTGGGCGAGATAGTCGGGGGCGAAGGCGGCGTTGACGTAACGGTCCTCGATCTGGACGGGAGCGCCGCCCGAGCGGTGAACCAGAAGGCTGTGCAGCACCATTTCGCCGGGGGCGATCTGCAGGGCGGCGGCGATGTCGGCCGTGGCTCGCGTGCGCCGGATGGCGACGGCGACGGCGTCATGGACCCCGCCCTCCGCGCGGATGTCCTCGGCGATGTCGGGCACGCGCAGGAGCGAGACATCGAGGCGGCGCTGCGCGACATAGCTGCCGCGCCCCGCCGCGCGCACCACCAGCCCCTCCTGCGCGAGCTCGCGCAGGGCGCGGTGCGCCGTCATACGATGCGCACCCAAAACCCCCATCTGGCGCGGGAGTTGTTTCTGCAGATCAAC
>NZ_JBKKKY020000181.1:0-1420 GCF_046613545.2 Aphanothece microscopica RSMan92
CCTTCAGAATCGCTCGTCGTTCATCCTCTGTGAATCGTCTGCGTGGTGACATCCGTGAACTCCTTCGTGGATGACAAAGATACGTGTCCAACTTTTTAGGGGGCTAGAACGTGTACCGGACCCCTAAAAGTTGGACACAATATTCGTCATGTTTTGTAATAGGTTGTTAGTGATTGTGCTTGGCTGCTTTGGGGTCGTAATGGTGATACCGTACATCTTGAGTACCTCTTCTGGTGTTCGATATCCGATGCCGGAGTGAATACGCTCGAGGTTATAGAAGTCACGGAACCGGTCAAATGTTTGTTGGGCTTGTTGAAGATTGTGAAGCTCCAGGGCATCGCAGACAGCTCGCTGGACGACGCTGTGGTAGCCTTCAATGTGAGCGTTCTGCTCGGGTGTTGCCGGCCTGGTAAACTCCTGCTGCACACTGCGTTCCTTGAAGTAATCGCGCACCAGTCCTGCTTCGAACTGACTACCGTTGTCGGATCGAACAGTGACGTGTTCTGGTAGCGGAATACTGCGAAAGATCGTTTCGAAAAGAGCAATAACATCTTCTTTCCGAATCGACCATTGAAGGATGTGACCCACGTTGGCACGGCTGAGGACGTCAAGCACCGTGAGCAGCATCGCATGACGACCCATACCGTCTATGCGCACGAACTTGATGTCGAACTCGAGATACTCGAATGGCCTTCTTGTTTGTGGTAGGAGTTCCTTCACCCACACCTTCCCAGAGCTAGGACGCTTTGGTCTACCAAGGAGGATACCCTGCTCACGCATTAACCGTAAGACCTTCTTCCGGTTGATGATGAAGCCCTTTCGCTGGAGCCATTTGGTAACCTTGGCGTAACCGTAGTCGACGAACTCTCTGTTGAGATATTCGCACACCATGTGCATGATCTCGACATTGCTGTAACAGCGTCCCGATGTATCAAACGTGACAGCACTGGCACGCTTCCCACGAGAACCAGGTTTCGGTCTGTAATAGTAGCTACTGGAGGCGATTCCACACGCCTTCAGTACGCGCCGACGGGGATAGCCCGCTTCCGTGTATTCATGTGCTACCATCAGTCGGTCTTCCCGCGTGATAGTGTTTTTTTTAGCAGCGAGTCCTTGATGCGGATGAAGAGTTCCTTCTCCGCTACCATTTCCTTGAGTTGCTGATTCTCTTGACGCAAGCGACGAAGTTCTGCTTCCAAGCCAGTGGTGGATGGTGCATCTGACTCCGTTCTCTTTCGCCAGGAATAGATATGAGAAGCACTGATGCCATGCTTCCGTATCGTTATTGATAGCCCATGTTCATCTACTTCCTTCAGAATCGCTCGTCGTTCATCCTCTGTGAATCGTCTGCGTGGTGACATCCGTGAACTCCTTCGTGGATGACAAAGATACGTGTCCAACTTTTTAGGGGGCTAGAACG
>NZ_JBKKKY020000182.1:0-1413 GCF_046613545.2 Aphanothece microscopica RSMan92
CGCCCTATGCCCTGTTGAGCGAGGCCGGGGCCGGCGCGCTCGCCGAGGCGGGGGTGGATGCGATCCTTCTGCCCGATTCCGGCCCGCTGCCCGATGCGGACGAGGGCGCGCTCCTGGCCTGGGTGGAGCGTGGCGGCGTGCTGGTGCGCTTTGCCGGGCCGAGGCTTGCCGAAGCGCCGGGGGAGGACAGGCTGCTGCCGGCCCCCCTGCGAGACGGCGCGCGCAGCTTTGGCGGCGGGGTGGCTTGGGAGGAGGCGCAAGCCATCGCCTCCTATCCGCCGGATAGCCCGTTCGCAGGTCTTTCCCCGCCGGCGGACGTGAAGGTGCGCGCGCAGGTGCTGGGCGAGCCGGGCGGGGAGGCCGCCATCTGGGCGACGCTCGCCGATGGGTCCCCCCTTGTCTCGGCGGCGCGCAGGGGCAAGGGGCTGATCGTGCTGTTCCATGCCGGGGCGACGCCGGCCTGGTCCGACCTGCCCTATTCGGGGGCGTTCGTGGGCCTTCTGCGGCGCACGCTTCTGTTTGCCGGCCGCTCGGCAGCGGGGGTGGAGATCACGGGCGCGGGTCCGTTCCAGCCGCGCCTTGCGCTGGACGGGTCTGGCAGGCTGGTCGCGCCGGGCCGGGAAGCGCGCGCCATTCCGGCTGATGCGCTCGCCGCTGCAAGGCCGGGGCCGGCCCAGCCGCCGGGCCTTTATCAGCGCGGAGGGGCGGTTTTTGCGCTGAATGCGGGGCGGTTTGCGCCGTTGCGCCCGGCGCCCGCGCCGCCGACGGGTCTGTCTGCCGCGACGCAGGCCGCAGCCGGGCCCGCACCGGTCGCGCTCGGCCCCGGGCTTCTGGCGGCCGCCATCGCGCTGCTGGCGGCTGACCTGCTGATCGCGCTCTGGATCGCGGGCCGGCTGAAGCCGCCGCGCCGGGCGGCGGCGGGCATGGCTGCGGCGCTGCTGATAGCGCCGCTGCTGTTCGACCCAGGCGAGGCCCGCGCCAGCGACGCCGCGCTGGCGGAGGCCGCTGGCGCCTTTCAGCTGGCCTATGTCCGCACCGGCGATCCCGCGACCGATGGGCTGGCGGAGGCTGGACTTCGGGGGCTGAGCCGGGCGCTGAATGCGCGCACGTCTGTGGCGGCCGCGCCCCCGCGCGGCGTGACGCCGGGCCGGGATCCACTGGCGCTCTATCCGCTCATCTATTGGCTGCTGCCGGAGAGCCCGCAGCCCTTGGGCCCGGAGGCCGCCCGCGCGCTGGACCTGCATCTGCGCAGCGGCGGCATGCTGTTCATCGACACGCGCGGCGCCGGCCGGGCCGGGGGCGGCAGCGCGGCCATCGCGCGCCGGGCGCTGGCCGGCCTGTCCCTGCCGGCGCTGGCGCCGGTGGGCGGGGATCATGTCCTGTCCAAGACCTTCTATATCCTGCGCGCCTTCC
>NZ_JBKKKY020000183.1:0-1402 GCF_046613545.2 Aphanothece microscopica RSMan92
AGCGCCGTACCCACGCCGATCAGGAAGGTGAATGCCAGCAGCGACCAGGGCGTCAGCCCCCCCGCCAGCGCCGTGGCCGCCAGTGCGACAGAGGCCGCCAGCATCAGCCCCTGCGCCACCAGCATGATCCGGCGGCGGTCGTGGTTGTCGGCCAGCGCCCCCGCCGACAGCGCAAACAGCATGATCGGCAGCGTGGCCGAGGCCTGCACCAGCGCGATCATGCTGGGCGACAAGGTCAGGCTGGTCATCATCCAGGCCGCCCCCACCCCCTGGATCAGCCCGCCCAGGTTCGACACCTGGTTGGCCGCCCAGAACCGGCGAAAGGCCGGGTGACGAAAGGGGCGCAGAGCGGGCATTGTGTCGGGCAAGGGCGGCACCTTTTGCGGCGGTGGTCCGGGCGGCACGTTAGCGCGGGCGCGGGCCGCAGGCCACCCGTGCCGCCATCCGCCCCGATCACAGGATTCGGCAGGAATCCGCCATGATTTCCACATGAACGTATCTCAATGTTGCGATGTATTGAGTCGCACGGCAGAAGGCGGAACACCGCGCGCCGCGCAGGAACGGGGCCGCAGAGGGACAGCAACCATCGTTTCACGCCCATCGGGGAAAGGGGCAAAGGCCATGACTATCGGCAAGATCGGCCTGTCGGCCGCATTCGGTCTGGTGATGATTGCAGCGGGTTGCACGGATCAGGTGGTCACGCGGGGCACCGCGGCGGCGCCTGCGGACGGGGTGCAGGTGTCGACGGCGGGCGCCGCCGTGGCGCCGAACACGCCCCGCATCTTTCGCGGCTATCTGACGGGCTATACCTGGTGGGACAACACGCCGCCCGGGTCCTCGGCCATCGCGCGCCCCGTCCTGCGCCAGCGCGCGGGCGGCACGGGCACGTGGGAGGACCCCATCACCATCGCCGTCGGCCACCGGATCGAGGGCGGGCGCCAGACGCTGGACTATCGCGAGGGGACGCGGTTCTACCTGCCGCGGCTGCGCAAATATGCCATCGTCGAGGATGTCTGCGGCGACGGCAACCAGCCGCAGCTGGGCCCCTGCCACACCGGGCACCAGGGCCATCCGTGGCTGGACATCTGGATCGGCGGGCGCGGCCAGACACCTGCGGCAGCCGATGCATGCGCGCGGCGCATCACCGCGGTGCAGGAGATGGTGATCCACCCGCAGCCCGGCCTGCCGGTCGAGACGGGCGAGATCGCGGCCAACGGCTGCAAGGTCTTTGGCTGAGGGCGGGGCCGCGCGCCGCGGGGGCGGTCAGCCGCCCGGCGCGCGCACCGTGCCCAGCCGCGCCAGCTTGCCCCAATGGACCAGCGTGCCGGTCGCGGGGGGGGGGAACGAGCGGAGAAAAGGGGAGAGAAAAAAAAGCAGGGCAAACAAACAAAGCACAAACACA
>NZ_JBKKKY020000184.1:0-1380 GCF_046613545.2 Aphanothece microscopica RSMan92
GCAATGTCGAGGTCGCCCGACACGACCGCCGCGCTGCCCTCGGCGATGCTGCCCGACACGTCGCCGGTGATCACCGCCGCGTCGTTCGTACCCGTCACCGTCACGGTGATGGTGCTGCTCGCGCTGCCGAATGCCGTCGATACAAGCAGGCGCTCGGTAACCGTCTCGCCGTCCGCCAGCGCCTGCGTGGCCGACCGCGTATTGTCGAGCGCGTAGCTCCAGGCGCCCGTCGCCGCATCAAAGGCGAAGTCGCCATAGGTGCCCGCCAGCGACGCCGGTGCGGCGAAGCTGCTCTCTCCCGTATCGCCCGCGGCGATATCCAGGTCGCCGCCAACGGGCGCCGCATCATCCTCGCGCAGCGCGCCCAGCACGGTGCCGCTGATCGCCGCGGTGCCACCCGACCCCAGGATGGAGATGGCAATAACCTTGGCGTCCGTCCCGTCCAGGGACAGGACCTCGAGCGAATCCGTCACGCTCCTGCCGTTGCTCAGCGCGCGCGTCGCCGGCCGGTCATTGTCCAGCGCGTAAGTCCAGACGCCGGTCACGACGTCGAAGGTGAAGGTGCCGTAGATCCCGTCCAGCGTCTCCGGGGCGCGGAACATCGCCTCGCCCGAATCCCGGTCCTCCACGCCCATGTCACCGCTGATGGTGAGCATGCTGCCTTCCCGCAACACGGCCTGCGGTGGGGCGGTGATGGTGGCGGCGTCATTCGCGCCGCGCACCGTCACGTTGATCGCCTGGCTCGCCGTCCCGTCGGCGGACAGCACCGTCAGACTGTCCAACACCACGGCCCCGCCGGCCAGCGCCTGCGTCTCCGCCCGCGCATTGTCGAGAGTGTAGCTCCACGCCCCCGTCAGCGGATCGAAGGTGAAGGTCCCGTACAGCCCGACCAGGGATGCCGGCATCTGGTAGCCGGCACCGCCCTCGCCCGGCGCCGCCGGCGGCAGCGACCCGGTGACGACATCCGTGCTGTCTTCCGTCACCACGCCGCTCGTGCTGTTGCCGCGTGGCGGCAGCACCGTGGCGCCAAGCTGGAGGCGCGAGCCATCCGCGAAGGCCAGGAATTCCACATCCATCGCGCGGATGACGCCATCATCGCCATCCGAGGAATCGATATCGACGATCGTCGTCGTGCGCCCCTGGGAGACGATGTCATAACCCGCGCGCTGGCCGGTCAGGCGCACCTCGTCATTGCCGGCCCCGCCCATCAGCGTGTCGGAACCGCCGCCGCCCGCCAGCGTATCGTCGCCGCCGAAGCCCATCAGCAGGTTGTCGCCGGCATCGCCCGTCAGGCGGTCCGCGCCGACATGGCCCATCACATGCTCGAAGCCGCTGATGCTGTCGCCCTCGGCGTCGCCGCCGGACGCGGTGCCCGCGGCC
>NZ_JBKKKY020000185.1:0-1358 GCF_046613545.2 Aphanothece microscopica RSMan92
CCGCTACACCGGTGTGTCAGCGACGGTGCGGGCCCTGGTGCCGCTGCAACGCCGGTTTCGCGCCATCGGGCTGCTCGACGGGGGCCACCTCGGTCTCCCTCCCGGCATGGCCCGGGAACGACGCGCTGTTCGGCGGCTCGGGTGCCGATACGCTGCAGGGCGGTGCGGACGACGACAGCCTGTCGGGCGGGGCGGGCAACGACCTGTTCGACTTTGACCGCGGGTCGGGCGCCGACACGGTCACCGATTTCGACATGACGCGGGAAGACGGGCGCACCGCCGACCAGCTGGATGTCAGCGACCTGCGCAACGCCTCGGGTGACGCGATCACCTGGCGCGACGTGGTGGTCACCGATACCAACGGCGACGGCACCGGTGATGCGGTGCTGGTGTTCCCCGAAGGCGAACGCGTGGTGCTGCAGGGGGTTCGCCCCGATGAGGTGGACAGCAAGCAGGAGATGGCCGCGATCGGCATTCCCTGCTTCGTGCGCGGCACGCCGATCCTGACCCCCGGCGGCTGGCGCCCGGTCGAGGCGCTGTTGCCCGGTGATCTGGTGCAAACGACACGTGGTCTGCGGCCCGTGATCTGGTCGGGTGCGCGCCGCATCACGCCGGCCGAATTGGCGGCACGACCGGGGCTGATGCCCATCCGCTTTGCCACCGGCGCCATCTGCAACACGCGCCCGCTGCGGCTGTCACCGCAGCATGCGGTGGCGATGACCGGGCCGGATGGCCAGACGGTGCTGGTGCGCGCGCGGCACCTGGCCGAGGCCGGGCTTGCCGGTGTGCGGGTGGCGGGCGGCCATCGCGCGGTCAGCTATCACCATGTGCTGCTGGACTGCCATGCCGTGGTCTTTGCCGCAGGCGCCGCGGTCGAAAGCCTGTATCCCGGGCGGCAGGCGCTGGCGTCACTGGCGATGCCCGCGCGGCTGCGCATCGCGGCGGCGATCCGGCGCGTGCGCGGGGTAGTGGCGGGATTTCCGGCGCTGGCCGATCTGGCGTTGGTCTACGGCGACCGGGTGCATCCGCTGATCGGGCGGCGCGCGGCGCTGGCCATGTGCGCGCGCCGCGGCCGGGCCGGGGCAGGCACCGTCCCCACCCTGCCTGACCGCTGCGGATGATGGATGCGCGCGCCCAAGCGCCCCAGCCGCAGGGCGCGATACCTGCGGACGTTCCGCCGCCGGGCCCAGGCCGCGCGACGCGATCACCCCCGCAGTGCGGCGCGGCGCCCCGCGATCAGCGCATCGCCACGGCCAGCCGGTCCTGCGCGCAGCAGGACGGAAAGCGACGGGCAACCATCGCCATCACCTCGTCCAGCGCGTCATCGGCATCGCGCGGGCCGAGGCGGTCGGCCCGGG
>NZ_JBKKKY020000186.1:0-1327 GCF_046613545.2 Aphanothece microscopica RSMan92
CATATCAGCTACGAACTCACCGCCTACCTCCGGGATGCCAACACCTACCGTCAGAGCCTCTCCCAGCTGCATGGCGCCCTGCAGGACCGCTTTGCCGAAGCTGGGGTGGAGATCCTCTCGCCCGGATATCACGCCGTGCGCGATGGCAATGCCAGCACGGTCCCTGAGGTGGCAGCATCTGGACATGGCTGAGATGCCATCCGGGGCAAGCACAAGCTCCGCATCGTTGTCTCCAACCACCGAAATCAAGGCTCCGTAAAGCTCCTTTCCTCTCGATTCCAGCATGCGACCTCCTCTGGCGTTCTCCGCTCTCCGTGGTGCTGTGCGCACCAGGCTGGCGCCGCGATTGATCACGATCGCTCTGGCACTGATCACCTTGCTCCTGATCCTGCCGTCACCCACCAGAGCCGAAGATCCGCAGGCATGTTCGCCTACTCCCAGCTTCGTGAAGCTGGATGGCCGCAACGTGATCGAGTTGCGCTCTGTTCCAGGGGCTCAGAATCTACAGGAGGCTGCGCGGCGTGCTTCAAAACAGCTTCTCGAGCTGGCTGAAGACCGCAGTATCGCCCCTGAGCAGGTGGTGCTCAAGGATTCCCACCCCTTCGTGCTGATTGGTGTCCAGAAAGAGGGACAGGAATTCAAACAGCTTGGCGCCTTCGATGACCGGATGGCAGCCTGCTTTGATATCAATCGCGAGGCGTTGGCCAAGCGCAGCCAAACCAAGATCCGGGATGCGATCGTTCGCTACCGAGACATTCACAGCACCCGCTCATGGCTGAAGGGAACGGGCCTCGCGGCTGCCGTGTTGCTGTTCTATGTCCTGTTGCTCAAGACCCTGGGATACCTGAACAGTCGTGCCCAGGGATGGATTGCTGGCCGACAACGCTTTTATCTTCAATCCCTCAAGAGACTTGGCGTCAAAGAACTGGTCGAGCCAGATCAGATCCGAGGAACGCTGCAGAACTTTCGCCTCATTCTTTACTGGCTGCTGATCCTGGTGCTGAGCTATCTGCTCATCCCGCTGCTGCTCAGCCTCTTCCCCCCAACCCAGGGAATTGCGGAGGGGCTGCGGGCTCAGCTGCGCAGTGTCTTTCTCGGAGCGATGCGCGGTGTAGTGGGAGCGATCCCCAATATCCTCTCCATCGCGATCATCCTGGGGATCACTATTGTCGCCATACGCATCAGCAATGGGGTGTTTGACGCCCTCAGGCTGGGTCGCCTGAGGATTCCAGGCTTCTATCGGGAGTGGGCCAGGCCGACCTCAAGGTTGGTGGGAATCCTGCTCACGCTGGTGGGTCTTGTGAGTGCCTTCCCCTACATCCCTGGC
>NZ_JBKKKY020000187.1:0-1318 GCF_046613545.2 Aphanothece microscopica RSMan92
TGGGCTTCCCCCGGTTTTGAGGACAAGTCGTTAGGGGTCACGCCATGACCACCAGACTGTCTATCGATGACCAACCCCACCAGAACCCGGCGCCGGTTTACGCCGCAGCAGAAGGAGGAGGCCGTGGAGCTCTGCCTGCAGGAGGGGCTCTCCTGCAATGCCGTTGCTGAGCGGCTTGGGCTTCCCTCCAGCAGCCTGGCCCGCTGGGTACGGCAGGCCCGCATCGATCGCGGCCAGGCCGGTCCCCGTGACCAGGGCCTGCTCACCAGCGAGGAGAGGGCTGAACTGGCCCGGCTCCGCAAGGAGAACCGAGAGCTAAGGAGGGAGAAGGATTTTTTCAGGCTGGCGGCAGCGCACTTTGCAAAAGAGCAGCTGCCGCCGAGAGGTTTCGCCTGATCGATCAGCTGGCCGCTCAGCACTCGGTGGCCTGGCTGTGCCGGCAGCTGGGTGTGGCCCGCAGTGGCTTCTATGCCTGGCGGCAGCGGCAGGAGGCGCCGGGAAAGCGAGCGGCCGAGAACGCGGCGATCACCGCTGAGATCACGGCGGTGTTCCAGGTGCATCGCGGCTTCTACGGATCCCCGCGGATCCATCAGGAGCTGCGGGCCTCGGGGCGCCACATCGGCCGCCATCGGGTGGCCAGGCTGATGCGCCGTGCTGAGCTCAGGGCCAGAACCCGCAAGGCGTTCAGGCCCTGCTCCAAGGCCGGCAGAGGCGCCGTTGGGGTGGTGGAGAACCTGCTCCAGCAGGAGTTCCAACCCGCGGCGCCCAACCGTTGCTGGGCCGGCGACATCACCTACATCCGTACGAGCGCCGGCTGGCGGTATCTCGCTGTCTGGATCGATCTGTTCAGCCGCCGCGTCGTCGGTTGGACGCTGGATCAGCGGATGGATACAGCCTTGGTGATCGAGGCCCTCAACCGCGCCCTCGGTCATCGCCAGGTGGCGCCCGATCAGCTGCTGATCCACACTGATCAGGGCAGCCAGTACCGGGCCAACGACTACCGGGAGCTGCTCCAGAAGGAGAAGATCACCTGCAGCATGTCCGCCAAGGGCTGCTGCTGGGACAACGCGGTGGTGGAGAGCTTTTTCTCCACCCTGAAACTGGAGCGGAACCTCGATGACGATCGAGAGGTCCTGATTTCACCTCAGCAGCTGCAGCGTGATCTGGCCTTTTGGATCGAGGGCTACTACAACCGCGAGCGGCGTCATTCAACGATCGGCTACCTGAGTCCGATCGACTACGAGCAGGCGTTCATCACTGCCCGTACACTCATCCCTATGAACCCCTGATCGGTGTCCACGAAATCGGGGGAACCCCA
>NZ_JBKKKY020000188.1:0-1289 GCF_046613545.2 Aphanothece microscopica RSMan92
GCCCCGGACAGGGGACCATCCACCAGGGCCCAGGGCAGCAGCCAGAGCACGGCCCAGCTGGGCGGCACACCGGCCAGCTTGACCGCCCCTGGAGAGGCCAGCACCAGGAAGGGCACCAGCAGTGCCGTGGCGACACACCAGCGCTGGCGGGTCAGGACCGCCATCTCAGCGGACCCGCACCCGCACCCAGTCCACCGCGTCGACCGGCGCGCTGAGCTGCACCACTGCCTCGGGAGCCGGCACGGCCTGATCGTCGACCGACTGCACCACCCCGACGGTGAGGTTGGGGGGCACCAGGGTGCTGGCGGGAGAGGTCACCACCAGATCGCCGGCACGCACGCCGAGATCCTTCTGGATGAAGCGCAGGATCGGCCGGGCGGTGCCTCCCCCCACCAGCAGCCCGTGGCGCTGGACCCGCCCGATCCACACACCGACGCGGCTGGAGGAATCGGTGAGCAGGGCCACGCTGGCGGTGCTGGGGGTGACGCTGGCCACCCGCCCGATCAGTCCCCCCGGCGCCACCACCGCATCGCCCGGGGTGACGCCGTGGAGGGAACCCCGCCCGATCACCAGCTGGCTCCACCAGCCCTGGGCGTCCCGGGAGATGACCGGCGCCGTCACGTCCTGCCCCGAGCTGCGCTGCAGTTCCAGCAACTCGCGCAGGCGCCGGTTGTCGGCCTCCAGCACCGAAAGCCTCGACTGCAGATCGAGCTGCTCGGCGGCCTTGATCCACTCCCCCTGGGCCGAACCGGGCCAGAAGGGCCGGGTGAGCAGGGCGTAGACATCGGTGAGGAAGGCCCCCTTGCTGAGCCGCACCCCCACCAGGGCGAGCAGCAGCAGGCCCCAGGGCCAGCCGGCCGTGAGCCATCGCAACGGCGGCAGTCGCAGCCGGCGGCCCGCCTGCATCGGGTTCAGGCCGCCTGACGCACGAAGTCAGGGGTATCGAGCACCCGCTCGAGGCGCTTGTAGTCCTCCAGGACCATGCCGCAGCCCATCACCACACAGAGCAGGGGATCTTCGGCCACATGGGTGAGGATGCCGGTCTCGTGGCTGATCAGATCGCTGATCCCGCGCACCATGGCACCGCCGCCGGCCAGCATGATGCCCCGGTCGACGATGTCCGCGGCCAGTTCGGGAGGGGTGCGCTCCAGGGTGCGCTTGACGGCTTCCACGATGACGTTGAGGGGCTCGGCCATGGCCTCCCGGATGTCGCCGGCGCGCACGTTGATGGTGCGGGGCAGGCCGGAGAGCAGGTGCAGGCCCCGCACGTCCATCGAGGTCTCGTCGTG
>NZ_JBKKKY020000189.1:0-1288 GCF_046613545.2 Aphanothece microscopica RSMan92
GCGTTCATGGCGGCCCACTTGCCCGCGTTGGCCTGCCGGATCAGGGTCACGCGCGGGTCATGGCCGAAGCGGTCCTGCACGACCTGGGCGGTGGCGTCGGTCGATCCATCGTCCACGACGATCACCCGCAGGTCGGGCCAGTCCGAGGCCAGCACCGCCGCGATGGACCGTTCGATCACCGCAGCCTCGTTGAAGGCGGGGATCGCCACGGCCAGCGTGACCGGCCGGGCGGCGGGGGGCGGGCGATGCGGACGGCGCAGCAGCGCCAGCGCCAGCACGACCAGCGCCCGCGCGGCCCCCGCCAGCACAGCGATCCAGAACAGCCAGAACAGGGCCGTGCCAAGGCCGGACAGAAGGCCGAAGGACAGCCTGTCCAGCCGCGACAGCGCATCGCGCCGCGGCGGCATCACCGTGTCGCGGTCCATCCCCAGCAGCGTGCCCATCGTGACCAGGCGGTAGCCCTGCGCGCGCAAGGCATCGATGATGGGTCCGACGGCGGCGGCGGTCGGGCGGCGGTCGCCGCCCGCGTCATGCAGCACCACGACCGCGCTGCCGGGGGTCGCGTGCACCTCGGCCAGCACCTGCGCGGCAATGGCCTCGGGGCCGATGCCTTCCCAGTCGCGGGGCACGATGTCGCCCCCCGTCGCGACATAGCCCCGGTCCAGGACCGCGGCCAGCGCCCGCGCCTCGGCCGCGGTCACCGGGCCTTCGCTGCGGCCATAGGGCGTGCGGAACAGGAGGGTCCCGCGCCCGGTGATGCTGGCCAGCAGGCGCTGCACCGCGTTCAGTTCGATGACCAGGCGCAGGTCGCCCAGCGTTTCGCTGCGCGGGTGAAAGAAGGTGTGCGAGCCGACGTCATGCCCGTCGTCCACCATGCGGCGCACCAGATCGGGATTGCGCGCCATGTTGCGCCCGATGACGAAGAAGGTGGCGGGAGCGCCGCGGTCGGCCAGAACGTCGAGGATCGCCGTCGTCGCCACGGGGTCGGGCCCGTCGTCGAAGCTGAGCGCGACCAGACGTTCGGGGCGCTGGCCATAGCGTTCCATCAGCACGGGACGGGGCACGGGGTCATAGGCCTGTCCGGTGAAGCGGCCGGTGGCGGGATCGGTGAACAGCCGCCGCTGGCCGGGCGCGCCGGCGTCCAGCACATGCAGGAAGGGACCCCGGCCCAGGTAGGCCACGTGATGATCGAGCGCGACCGCCTCGACCGCCGCCAGCGCGCCGGGTCCGGTGAGGCCGCGCAGAACGGGCCAGACGCCCGGATCCTCGGCCCCGGCGGACCACAGGG
>NZ_JBKKKY020000190.1:0-1266 GCF_046613545.2 Aphanothece microscopica RSMan92
ATCAGAATAGATCGACCTTCAGCGTCACCCCATAGTTCCGGCCGTTGGTGTAGATCGGGTCGAACGCCGCACGGAAGTTGTTCAGAGTCGGATTGAACAGCGTATTGGTGGGCGACTGCTCGTCGAGCGCGTTGTCCACATAAGCCGTCACCGTCCAGCGCCCGCCGCGCACGCCGACGCTGGCGTTGACGATGTCGCGCTGGCCGCCCTTGATCAGATTGTTGATCGTGAAGACCTGCGGGCCCTGATGGCTGTACTGCACGCGGCCAAAGCCGGTCCAATCGCCTGCAAGCGGCACTTCGAGGTCTGCGGCGATGTTCCAGGTTTCCTCCGCCGTGCGCACCGTGCGCAGGCCCTTGATGTCGATCGCGGTCTGCACGAGCGCGGGATTGGCGGTCGGGATGGTCGTCACACGGCCCCGGCACCAGGCCTGCTGAAGGCAGGCGAGCACCGCCCCGCCCTGCGCGCCTGTCGTGGCGGGGTTCGCGCCCGCCGCAATCAGGGCCCCGCCGTTGGTGTCATAGCTGCCCGCGCCCCACTGGGCGTCGTTGGTCGAGAAGCCGCCCGTGACGGTGAGGTAATCGTTGACGGCGAAGTTGAACTCCAGCTCGACCCCGGAGCTCTCGATCGCGCCGATGTTGCGCACCACATTGACCGGGCTGGTGGAGCCGGCGCTGGGCGGGCCGTTGATCTGGGCGTCCTTCCAGTCGACGGAGAAGAGGGCGCCATTCAGCACAAGCGCCCCATCGAACCAGACCGTCTTGGCCCCGATTTCGTAGGTCGTGTTGGACTCAGGATCGAACGTGTAGTCCGCAGCCACCGTCGCCCCGGTGTTGAAGCCGCCGGCGTTCTCCCCCGTGGCGACCGAGGCATAGAGCAGAATGGTGTCGGTGGCCTGCCAATCTGCGCCCACCCGGTAGTTCACATACTCCCAGGTGTTGGAGAAATTGCCGAATGGCGCGGTGAGCGGTCGCCCGCCAAGGGGACCGTTGGTGGCGCCGTAGCGAATGTCGGTCGCGCGCGTTTCGCGGGTGGAGCGGACCTCGCCGCGCAGCACCACGCTCTCGATCGGCTGAAGCTCGGCTTGAGCAAACAGCGAGCTTTGCTCCACTTCGGTCTCGGAATAGGCCGATGGAATGCCGCTCGTCGCGCCGGGGGTGCGCACGCTCCACAGCGCGACGGCTGAGGACACGCCGCCGATCGGGGCGTTATTCGCCGCTGAGAACGCACCGAGGCGCGTGCCGGCCGGCAGGCTGGAAATGTCGA
>NZ_JBKKKY020000191.1:0-1262 GCF_046613545.2 Aphanothece microscopica RSMan92
TTGCGCAGGCCCCAGCACAGCCACTCCAGCCGCTTGCCGTCAGGCTTGATGCGCCCGCCGGGGACAAGCCCGCCGCCTTGGAGGCCCGCGCGCGCGGCGCGCGCCGCGATGGCGGCCAGATCCACGCCGCCCACCGCCCAGTGATAGAGCCCTGAGCCGGCAAGGCCCTTCACTTCGGGATCGAGCCCTTCCTCCGTCTGGCCGGGATCACGCCCGAGAATTTCGAGATAGGTCGTGGGGCCGAGCGCCATCACGGCATTGGCCGTTCCCTCACCGGGATGTTCACCGCCGTAGTGCGGGGCTGCATCCATTCGCTCCGCGAAGTGATGCTGGCCGGCCGCCAGATCAGCATTGTACCAGACGAGATGATCGATCCGCATGGCAAGTATCTGAGCGCGGAACGCTTCTCCTGTCCAGCGCATGGTGATCCGCATCGCGCGCAAGAGATGAGACGAAGAAAGGCCCGGCTTGTGGCCGGGCCTCGTGAAGTGCTGTGGAAAGTGCTGTCAATCGTCAGCGCTGATCTTCGCGGCGCTGCTCGCGGTTGCGCTCAGTCTCGCGCTCATGTTCCGTGCCGCCCTGCTGCTCCTGCCGGCGCTCGCCGCCCTGCTGCTCCTGCTGGCGCTGCTGTCCGCCCTGGCCGCCCTGCTGGTTCTGGCGGTTACGGTCATTCTGGTTCTGATTCTGGTTAGCCATTGCTGGTTCCTCTCATCAGTGTTCCGGGGAGAGACGGGACGTCCCTCGCTTCCCTAGACGAAACGTGAGGGCGCGCGCGGAGTTCCTTGGGCCAGCCTAAAAGCGAGGCAAAGTGTGGAACAATGGACAGTTGGCAGTTGTTCCATTGGCGAGTTATTTTTTCCGGAGAAATCACATGATGCACGGTGACGGTTCGCCCGTGGCGCTATTCACCTCGGCTGCGATTGCAGTCGTCATCATTGTCGGTGTGGCGGTGATCGCCAGCCTTCTGCTGCTCTAGCAGACGAAGGTACGCGCACCCGCCCGCTCGATGGCCGCACCCAGTTCACCCGCGGGCTCGCTATCGCACACGAGCAGCACCTGCGGCGACCAGGGGCCATAGACCGAGAGCGACGGGCGGCCGAACTTGGTGTGATCTGCCAGAACGACCGTCTCGGAAGAGCGCTTCATCATGGCGCCGTAGATGAGGCCGGGGCCGACACCCGCATCGCTGGGGCCCTCACCCGTGAGACCGCTGGCGCCGAGAAAGGCTTTGCCCGCGCGGTAGCGCTGCAGCGCATCGATGG
>NZ_JBKKKY020000192.1:0-1258 GCF_046613545.2 Aphanothece microscopica RSMan92
GCGGCGGTCAGAGACCGGCAGGCTGCGTGCGTCAAGGCGCAGGCCAGCGCATCGGCCGCGTCTGCGCTTACCGCCCCTGCAGCCGGGAGCAGCCGGCGGACCATGAAGGCCACCTGGTCCTTGTCGGCCCCGCCGGCGCCGACGAGCGCCTTCTTGATCGCGCGGGCGGCGTATTCGCTGACCGATGCGCCAGCCGACGCGATCGTTGCCATCGCCACCCCGCGCGCATGGCCGAGCAGCAGCGCAGACTGGGCGTTGGTCGCCATGAAGGTCTCTTCCACCGCCGCCTCGTCGGGGCCATGGGCGGCGAGCACCTCGGCCAGCCCCCGCTGCAACGCGACCAGCCGCTCGGCAAGCGGCGCATTCTCGGGCGGGGCGATCACGCCATGGGCGATCCAGCTCACGCGCGAGCCAGAAGACACGATCACGCCCCAGCCGGTGCGACGAAGGCCGGGATCAAGCCCGAGGATGCGAATCGATTGGGACATTTCGCGAACATAGCCGGGCGAACCGCCCCGGTCCTTAATTCTGCGGCGATTGGCGCCCTCACGAGCCGGCGGGTCTTGAGCAAGTATCCACCCATCGAAGGAGGTTTTCATGTTCAAAACCAATGTCGGCGGCGTGGATCGCGTCCTGCGCGTGGCGCTCGGCCTCGTGTTGCTCGCCATGGCGTTCGTGGGGCCACAGACCCCCTGGGGCTTCATCGGCCTCGTGCCATTGCTGACGGGGCTGTTCTCGACCTGCCCGCTCTACAGCCTGATCGGGCTGAATACCTGCCCGGTGAAGGCCAGGAGCGCCTGATCGCGTCAGCGCACCGTGGAGCGCAGCGGCGCGCTCTCTGAGTGTTTCCAGACCTCGGGGAGCGCGCATACCCGCACGCCAGGCTCGAACACCGAGCCCAGGACCATCCGCCCGCCCTCGCGCACTGCGACCGAGGCGCCGGCGAAGTCTTCCCCCGTGGTCAGCAGCACCTGATCGCCCTTGCCGCCCTCACCGGAGGGGTCGGGCTCCAGAATGATCACCTGGCTTGGCGCTGGCGTGGGATTGTCGGCCCGCGCATGGCCGAGCGCGAAGGTGAAGAGCTTGGGATGGCTCGCGATCCAGATCCGCCCGTCCGGCTCAACGTCGAGATTGTCCACCCCGGTGCCGACAAAGATGGCCGGGCGGGACGCCAGGTCGCCGGTCGCGGCGTCGCGGCCATAGACCATCACGCGGCGCCCGATCGTGTCTGTGGCGTAGAGCGTGGCCCCGTCGGGAG
>NZ_JBKKKY020000193.1:0-1251 GCF_046613545.2 Aphanothece microscopica RSMan92
ACCATTCGCTCTTCACCCCGATCTCGTAGCTGTCGAAGAACTCGCCCGACACGAGCTTCGAGGGGGAGTTCGTCGACAGCTACGAGATCGGGGTGAAGAGCGAATGGTTCGGCGGCGACCTCGTGGCCAACCTCTCGCTCTATCAGCAGACGTTCGAGAACTATCAGCTCAACACGTTCAACGGCGTCTCCTTCGTGGTGACGGCGGTGCCGGAAGTGGAGTCTGAAGGCGTCGAGTTCGACTTCGTGTGGGCGCCGCCGCTGGACGGCCTCACCTTCAATGGCGGCTTTGCCTACGCCTGGACCGAGTACGCCAAGAATCTCGGCGGCGTCGGCCAACCGGGCTCGTTCCTCGCCCGCAACCCCAATCTGGCCAACCTGCCGGGCAATCAGCTGACCACCGCCCCGCTGTGGACCGCTTCGGGCGGCGCCACCTACGAGCGTGAAGTCGGCGCGAACATGATGTTCCGGGCCTATTTGGATGCGCGTTATACCTCGGACTACAACACTGGCTCGAACCTCGCGCCGACGAAGATCACCGAAGGCTTCACGCTCATCAACGGCCGGCTGGCGCTGGGCCACATCGACGAGACCTGGTCTGTCGAGCTGTGGGGCCGCAACCTGACTGACGAGCGCTATGCGCAGATCACGTTCGACAGCCCGCTTCAGGGATCGGCGCCGTCGCTGAACTCGGCGTCCGACAGCCTGGCGGCTGCCAACGCCCGGGCGAACTCCACGATCGACGCCTTCCTCGGCGAACCGCGGACCTGGGGCATCACGCTGAAGGCCGGCTTCTGAGCCAGACTTCGGATTTGTGACGAGAATGGGGGCGCAGCGCGAGCTGCGCCCCTTTTTCGTTCGCCTGACCGGCCGCATGACCAGATGGCCTGCCGCCTGCCGGCCGTGGCCAAAACGTGATTGGCGCGAAACAACCTTTGATGCACATATGTCAGCGTGCTCAAACCATCGCTCACATACGCTGAGGCGGTTCAAACGCTCGTGGCGGACGGCCTGACGTCGGAAGACGCTGCCGCCTACATCGACGCATGGGCCGAGAGCGAAGGCCGCCGCCGTCCGCCGCCGGAAGTGCCGCGCGGCTGGATCTGGCGGGCGCTGCATGGCCGCCGCCGGGCCGGCGTGTCCCGGCTGGGGCTTCCTTCGGCCGCCTGAGCGCCACCCAACGATCAGGCTTTCGCACCCTTTCGGCCTGGCACATGCGTTGGCGTCGCCGCCGCGGCGGCTTCGTCGAGCG
>NZ_JBKKKY020000194.1:0-1237 GCF_046613545.2 Aphanothece microscopica RSMan92
ACCCGGGAGCCTGGCCGCCCTTTCATGCGCAACCTGCTGCAAGCGACGGATCGCGACCGCCTGGTCGCCCATCTGCGAGGCCCGCTCGCGCGGGTGGTGACGGTCGGCGGCCAGCGGTTGCCGGCCATGGCGGAGGCCGATGGGCCGGAGGGGGGCAGCTTCTGCGCCGCGCCGGGCAATGCCGCCGCCGCCGAATTGCTGGCGCTGCCGGAAATCCGCGACACCAGGCCGACCTTCACCGACGCCATCCTCGACTTCGTGATGGCGATGGCGGATGCGCCGCTGCCCTGCCGGCGGGCCGGCATCGGGCAGGTCGCCGTGCTGCGCAACGACCCGCGCGACTTCGAGATCCTGACGCCGTTCCACCGCTTCAGCGGCAACCTGGCGGAAGGCATGGTCCGGCAGCATTTGCGCGGCCCGCAGGAAAGGCTTCCCCCCATCCTGCACACCGGCAACCTGGTGGAATTCCACATCCAGCGGCACCGCCCCTGCGTGGATGTGGAGACGACGATCGTCGATTGCGGGCTGCGCCTGGGGGCGGATGGCAGCGTGGTGCTGATGCATGAAAGCCGCATCATGGGCCGCGCCGGCTGGCTGCGCGCCCGCGATGTGGACGCCGGGACGCTGCGCTACGAATACGAGATCACGCCCGGCTCCCCGCTGCTGCGGGTGACCGTGACCTTCACCGCGGCGATCAAGCTGAGCCAGCTTCGCGTCACAACGGCGGTGGATGCGCTGGACGAGGCCGGGCTGGAACTGGCGGAGGCGGAGATCGGCGCCGGGGCGGCCTGGCGCCCCTTCGGCGTGCCGAAGGAGCCGGGGCTGGCGATCTGGGCGGAGAACCAGCCGGTCGGCCATGTCGCGATCGGCGCCGCCGGCTGGCCGGAGGACGCGCCGGTGCTGCATATCCGCCCCGCCATGCCGGCGCGGGTGATGGGGGTGAAGGCGGTGGCGCAGCGCCCCGGCGCGCTGCATTGGGTGCTGGTCCGCCACGGGGCGGTGGACCTCGCGGCCGGGGGCAGCCTCTCGGTGCGGGAGGAAAGGCTGCTCGCCGTCGGCACGCGGGCCGAGGCGGCGGGGCCGGCGATGTCGCGCGGCGATGCGCCGGGGCTGGACCTGGACCCGCTGCCGCCCTCGGGCGCGGCGCTGGCGGCGGTGGCGGCCTTCCTGCTGTTCGCCGACGACTATGCCGTGCCGCCCTCGTCCGAACGGCGGCAGGCGCTGGCCGAATTCCTGG
>NZ_JBKKKY020000195.1:0-1235 GCF_046613545.2 Aphanothece microscopica RSMan92
CAGCCCACGCGCGGCAGCATGGTTACGCCCCTCACAGACCCAGGTGAAGCTGGCCTGGGGCCGCGCCTGCAGCACCTGCTGGGCCACCTGCGCCACGAAGAACGGCGCCTTCACAAATTCGAAGCGGCCCACGTAAAGCAGCTTCAGGCGGCGGCCGATATCCATCGGCTCGGGGCAGGCTTCCTGGAAGGCCGGCGGGGCGGCCTGGGGGATCACCGCGATGCGCTCAGCGGCAACACCGTGGTGGCGTGTGAGGTAGGCCGCACACTGCGAAGCGCTCACGATGTGGCCATGGGCATGGCGGGCGATCATGCGGTTGCTGCGCGAGAGGGCGGCTCGCATCAGCGCACGGGCGACGCGCACTGGTGGCGGCTGCGGCGCAGCATGGGCTCGCCTCCATGTCGTCAGGTCATCCTCGTAACGGCCTTCGAAACCGTGCGACCGATGCACGAAGACCGCGTCTGGTGCGCGCAGGCGAAGCTCACGGGCGGCCAGGTAACCGTGAGACTGGTTGACGTGCACCACGTCGAACCTGCCCTGGCGAAGGTGGGCCCGCAGGGCCGCGCGGTAGGTGAGCGGCAGCTCGAGCAGGTAGTGCAGGTTCCAGTGGCGCAGCCGCCGCCGCCGCATGTCGCTGGCCCAGACCGTGCACACGTCGACGCCCGCACGCTCCAGCGCCCGGGCCGTCTGCCACTCGGTGCCGGCAGCGCCCGAGTCCGGCTCCGGAAGCACGTCGGCCATCATCAGGACCCTCACACCACGGACCCCGAAGCAGCGCCCTGGGGCCGCAGCTTCAGGAAGCCGGCCTGCAGCGCACGGATCCACACCTGGGGCGCCAGCGGATCGTCACGCAGCGAGGCCCAGATGTAATGCAAGGCCCGGACCTCGCCCTTGCGGATCAGGTGGCTGGCCACGAAATCGTTCATCCGGGCGCGCGAGTGGCTGGCGGACGCCTGGCAGACGGTTCCGGCATCCCAGGCCGTCTGCAGCAACAAGCTGGAAGGGTCGGTGACGACATGGGACACAGGCCAGATTGGATCATCGAGGTGATGCAAGCGATACCGCGCAGTTGGCCTTCGATCAGGGGCGGCGGGTAGCGCCAGACCTGGGTGCGCAGCAGAGCGTCGGTGATCATCAGGAGCCTGGCGTGTTCAGGGTGGGGCGGGTGCCGCCAGAGGCGTTCTGGCGCAGCAGCTGCTCGTAGAACGCAAGCGTCTCGCGGCCGACACGATCCC
>NZ_JBKKKY020000196.1:0-1232 GCF_046613545.2 Aphanothece microscopica RSMan92
CCACCTTGAAGGCCAGAGCGAAATCCTCCTTTAGGAGGTCCTTTTCGGTCAGCGTGGCCGAATATTCCTGCAACGCCTCGTCATAGAGGTCGCCGGCCGCCTTGAACTGGTTGGCGACGCTGGACATGTCCTGCGGGACAAAGTTTTCGGGGATCACCCCTTCGCGTTGCAGGGGAAGCCAGAGGTCCTCGGCCAGGCGCGCGTCGCATTCGGCCTTGCGCCGGGCATATTCGGCCTCTTTCTCCTTGCGCAGCGCCACGGCGTCGATGATCGCCTTGCGCAGTTCGCTGCGCTGGGGTTCGGGGAATTCGTCGGGGTTCTCGGACGGGATGTCGATCTGCGGCGGATCGCCGGGGTTGTAGAGGTCCAGCTTGCGCAGGTCGGCCTGCACGGCAAGGATCCGGTCCATCGCCTGGGTCAGTTTCTTCTGATCCTCGGGCGGCAGGGCGGCGGCGAGCTTGGGGCCGTGGTGCCAGGTGTCGATCTCGTTGTCGGTGTTGCCGTCCTTGTCGAGGATCGCCATCTGCTTGTCGCGCAGGGTGCCGGTGACGGTGACCGCGACGGATTGCAGGTCGGTCTTGATCTTGTTGCGCACCTCGGGGCCCAGCGCCTTTTCGACGGTGGCCTGTGCGGCGGCGCGCTGGTCGGCCTCGGCCAGGGCCTTGTCGCTGTCGGCCATCGCCCCGGTCAGGAGCGTGATCCATTTCAGCCGTTCGGCGGTGATCGGGTCTTCGGGGGCGGTGACGGGTTCCTTGGACATGGCGGGGGCCCTTCCTGTCAGACGCCGCGCAGGACGTTGAGTTCGATCTGCCGCAGCCGATAGTCAAGATCGCTGGCAAAACCCTTGACCGCAAAGGGATTGGCCACGCAGCGCTGGATCACCGGGTCCTTGCGGATGATGTCCTGAAGCACCCGGACGCGGCGCAGGGCGGCCTCGCGGGCGGCCTTGGCCTTTTCGGGATCGGCAAGGTCCTTGGCCACAGCGTCAAAGGCCTTGGGGTCCAGCCGCCGGATGATCTTGTCGAGGGCGGCGCGCAGCTTGAGCGCGGCATCGGCGGGGCCGCCTGCCTTGGCGAATTCCTCGACGGCGCGCACCAGATCGTCGACGCGGGCGCGGAACACGCCCACCGCATCGGCCCATTGCTTGCCGATCTTGTCCAGATCCCTTGGCCGGGTCTTTTCGCCCCGCGCGGCCACGTCCGAGATCATCTGGCGCACGAAGGCCAGTTCGG
>NZ_JBKKKY020000197.1:0-1206 GCF_046613545.2 Aphanothece microscopica RSMan92
GCCAGCCGGGCAAACTGGCCGCCTTCGGCGTGCTCTTCTCCATTTCGGTGCTGTGCGATCTCGCCACGCCCGTGATCGCCGGCCGGCTGGTGGAGGCGCTGGCCCAGGGGCCGGCGGCTGGCGCGGAGGCGGCGACGTCCGCCTACGGCCTCTTCATCGCAGCCGCGCTCGGCTTCTATGTCTTCCGCAATATCGGGGTCCGGTTCTGGACGCCGCTCGCCGCGCGCAACATGAGTGCGATCGTGGGGGCGGGGCTTGCCGACGTGTAGCGCTTTTCGGCCCAGTGGCACGCCGACAATTTCGCCGGCGCCACGGTGCGCCGCGTCAGCCGCGCGATGTGGGCCTATGACACGATCTCCGACACGCTCGCCTGGTTCGTGCTGCCGGGCGTGGTGGTGCTCGGCGGCATGACGGTCCTGATGGCGCTGAAATGGCCGGTCGTGGGCCTGTATCTCGGCGTGATGATCGTGGCCTTCAGCGCCGCGACGATCCTGTTCGCCCGTTACTACATCCGCGCCCGCAACGAGGAGAGCAATTCGGCCGACACCCGGATCGGCGCGGCGCTGGCCGACGTCGTGGGCGCAAACCCGACGGTCAAGGCCTTCGGCGCCGAAGCGCGCGAGGAGGCCCGCTTCGCCGCCGTCGCCGAAGACTGGCGGATGAAGGCGACCCGGACCTGGAACCGCTTCTCCGACGCCTGGGCGGTGCAGAATCTGCTGCTCTGGGCGCTGCTTGCCGGCCTCCTGGGCCTTGTGCTGCGCGAGTGGCGGGCCGGGGCGGCCACGCCCGGCGACGCGGCCTTTGCGATCACCGCCTTCCTGCTGATCAGCGGCTATCTGCGCACGCTGGGCGAGAACGTGCAGCAGCTGCAGAAGGCCTTCGCCGATATCGAGGACGTGGTCGCCTACAGCCTGGAGCGCGAAGACATCGCCGATCCGCCGGCGCGGCCGGCGTTCCGCCCGGGCCGTGGCGCGGTCGTGTTCGATCGGGTGGGCTTTCAGTATCGCGGCCAGCCCGAGCGGCTCTATGATGACTTCTCGCTCACCATCGCGCCGGGCGAGACGGTGGCGCTGGTCGGGGCCACAGGCTCCGGCAAAAGCACGTTCGTGAAGCTGGTCCAGCGGCTCTATGACGTGGATGCGGGCGCGGTGCGCATCGACGGGCAGGACGTGCGCAGCGTCAGCCAGTCGAGCCTGCGCCAGTCGA
>NZ_JBKKKY020000198.1:0-1154 GCF_046613545.2 Aphanothece microscopica RSMan92
CCCTCTCGGGAGCCATCGCCATCGGCTACCGCAGCAACGCCTCCGGCTCAGCGGCGACAGCCCTTGGTGACCAGGCCAGGGCGGCTGGAGCAGGCGCTACCGCCACCGGTTACCTGGCCAACGCCAGCGGAACCGCCGCGACCGCCGTCGGAACAGCCTCCATCGCCGACGGTGAAAGCGCCACGGCCCTCGGACGCAAGGCCAATGCCACGGGCTTCCAAACCACCGCGTTGGGTGCCGGCGCCCTGGCCAACTTCACCGGCTCCACCGCCATCGGCACCGGTGCCACCACCACCCGGGCCAACCAGATCGTGCTCGGTCGCTCTGGCGACACCGTCACCATCCCCAACCTGTCCGGCACCGGCAGCGGCCTGATCCTCGCCAACGACGACGGCACCCTCTCCCGCTCAGCCGCCTCCGCTGCCGCCGTCAGCAGCCTCAATTGCACCGGCACCGGCGCCAACGCCGTCTGCTACGGGCCCAACGCCACCGCCAACGGCGCTAATACCACCGCCATCGGCTCGGATGCCCTCGCCAACCAGACCGGAGCCACGGCCCTGGGGGCCAACTCCCGGGCGGATGGCAGCAGCGCTACGGCCCTCGGGCGCAACGCCAACGCCACCGGAACATCCGCGACTGCCGTCGGGTTGGACGCCCGGGCTTCAGGTACCGCCGCCACAGCCCTCGGAGAAGCCTCCATCGCCGACGGTGAAAGCGCCACGGCCCTCGGGCGCAAGGCCAATGCCACCGGAACAGCCGCGACTGCCGTCGGAACAGCCTCCAGCGCCGACGGTGAAAGCAGCACGGCCCTCGGGCGCAGCGCCAATGCCACGGGAATCGCCGCGACCGCCGTCGGGTTGAACGCCCGGGCTTCAGGTACCGCCGCCACAGCCCTCGGAGCAGCGTCCATCGCCGACGGTGAAAGCGCCACGGCCCTCGGGCGCAGGGCCAATGCGACCGGAACCCAGGCGACCGCCGTCGGGTTTGACGCCCTGGCCTCAGGGCAACAGGCGACGGCCCTAGGTCCTAGCGCCAATGCCACCGGAATCGCCGCGACCGCCGTCGGGTTGAACGCCCGGGCTTCAGGTACCGCCGCCACAGCCCTCGGAGCAGCGTCCATCGCCGACGGTGAAAGCGCCACGGCCCTCGGGCGC
>NZ_JBKKKY020000199.1:0-1149 GCF_046613545.2 Aphanothece microscopica RSMan92
TCGCCGAGGGCGGACCCGCGCTGATCCTGACCTGGCACGCCTTCGCGCTTGCTGCGCTGGCGCTTGTACCTCTGGCGCTCGCACTCTCGGTAGACAGACGACGCATGGCCGAGACGCCAGGTCTCGCAATCGCGGCAGCCTCCTTCGGCGCGCTCGCCGGGCTGACGCAGGCGGTAGGCCTGTGGCGCTGGGTGTTCGTCGTGCCCACGCTCGCCCGGATCCAGGCCGATCCGGCCTCGACGGCCGAAGACCAGGCCGCCGCAGCGCGCGCCTTTGAAGTCCTGAACCTGTACGGCGGCGTGGCCATTGGCGAACACCTTGGCCAGTGGCTGACCGTCTTTTTCGTCGCCTCGCTCTCGATGCTGCAATGGCGCGAGGGCAGCCGTATCACCAGCGGTCTCGGCGGCGCCACGGCTCTCGTCATTGCCGTGGGCACGACGGAAGGCCTCGCGATCGCGCTTGGCCGATCGGGCGACCCCTTCGCTTTGTTCACGATTGCAGGATTTCTCCTGCTCACCCTCTGGCTGATGGCGACCGGCGTCGGTTTGGCGCGCGGCCGACGCGCGCCGGCGTGATCCATCCGGCCACCCACTCACTGTCGAATTGAAAGGAACGCGCTATGAAATCCTCGCTCCAAATCCTGACTGTCCTCACGCTCGCCGCAGGCTGTGCGACCTTCGAAACCGGTGTTCGCGACCCCGAGCGCTTCGGCCAAATCGCCGAGCGCACCATGTTCCAGAGCTCGCGGTCCGCGGCTGCGGTATCGTCCTGTTTCGCTGAGACAGCCGACCTCTATCCGGGCTCACAGCTACTCGAGACCGGTGACGGCGGTACGGCGTATGTCCTGCGGGTCGCGGGCTTCACTTTCGAGCGCATCACGTTCTCGAGCGTCGACCGCGGCTCGACGGTGACGATAGAGCTCGCGCCTGGTGTCGACGCCCGCTGGCGGCGCGACATGGAGTCGGGGCGCCTTGTCCCTCTGCGTGCATGTTTGGGGTCATGAGCCCCATTCAGGCGGCCTTTGAGGGCAACGCCCGCCCCGACACCTGACGGGGCGGGCGTGCAGCAGGGGTCAGCCGTGCCCTTCCGGCAGCGCGCGGGCCGCCGGCCCGCCGTGCGGGGCGAGCCCCACCAGGCGGGCGAGGCGGG
>NZ_JBKKKY020000200.1:0-1142 GCF_046613545.2 Aphanothece microscopica RSMan92
GGCTGATGGGAGGTCTGCGGCGTTACATGCCCGTGACCAGCGCCACCTTCCTGATCGGCTGCGTGGCGATCAGCGGCATCCCGCCCCTGGCCGGCTTCTGGAGCAAGGACGAGATTCTCGGCCAGGCTTTCGGGTCCTTCCCCGTGCTCTGGGCCGCCGGCTTCGTCACCGCCGGCATGACCGCGTTCTACATGTTCCGGCTCTATTTCCTCACCTTCGAGGGCGAGTTCCGCGGCAACGACCAGGCCATCCAGGCCGAACTTCTGGCGTCCGCCGGCAAGGTCGGCGGGGACGACCAGGGCGACGAGCATGCCCACGGCCACGCCGACCATCCGCACGAGTCCGGCTGGCAGATGGCCATGCCCCTGGCGGTGCTCGCCGTTCCCTCCGTGCTGATCGGGCTGCTGGGCACCCCCTGGAACAGCCGCTTCGCCGCGCTGCTCGATCCGGCCGAAGCGGCCCACATGGCCAAGCATTTCAGCTGGTCCGAGTTCCTGCCCCTCGCCGGAGCCTCCGTGGCGATCTCCGTGGCCGGCATCAGCCTCGCCGTGATGGCCTATGCCCTCCACCGGATCGACCTGGGCGCGGCGGTGGCGGGACGGTTCCCCACCCTGAACGCCTTCCTGGCGAACAAGTGGTATCTCGATGCCATCAACGACAAGCTCTTCGTGCAGGGCAGCCGCAAGCTGGCCCGCTCGGTGCTCGAGGTGGACTCGAAGGTGGTCGATGGCGTCGTCAACCTCACCGGCCTGGTGACCCTCGGCAGCGGCGAAGGCCTCAAGTACTTCGAGACCGGTCGCGCCCAGTTCTATGCCCTGATCGTGTTCGGCGGCGTGATCGCCCTGGTGGTGCTCTTCGGCTCGCTGGGGTGAGCCCTACGGACTGTGTGCCTCCCCCCACCGTAAGAGTGTTTACCTAGCGGGGATTTCTACACTCCGGCCAACGGAGCCTCTTGGATTCAGTGCCTTTCCCCTGGCTGAGCGCCGCGATCCTCTTCCCGATCGGTGCGGCCCTGCTCATCCCCTTCGTGCCCGACAAGGGCGATGGCAAGCAGGTGCGTTGGTACGCCCTCGGGATCGCCCTGGTCACCTTCCTGTTCACCGTCGGCGGGTACCTCAACGGCTACGACCCCTCCGTGGAGG
>NZ_JBKKKY020000201.1:0-1136 GCF_046613545.2 Aphanothece microscopica RSMan92
CGACACTGCGCAACAATGTCCCGGACTTGGTTGCAGGTCCACTGCTGACGCGCCTCGCGCGGCTTGAGCAGGGAGTTTTCTGCGGCCCTTTCTACATGTTACGGCGGGACCGAATTGGTTCCCACCGGTTTCCATTAGGGATAAGTCATTGCGAAGATATGATTTTTTTTCTGACTCTCGCCCAAGCATCGTCGCTGCGATATGGTGCGGTGGCTGAAGAAGTTTATGAGTACCGTATCACCCCGGGGTCGGCTATGTCGAACTTGGCGGGTATCGAGACGGGTTACCTTGCTTTTCTTTCTTGCGCGCACAGTATGGAGCAAATCGATGATGCAACTCGACGCTATCAGGCTCGCCGCATCGCTCGCATCCTGTTCCGATCGTGGCTCCGCCGTGGCCATCCCTTGCGTGCCATTACGGGCAGCGCCAAGGTCTGGTTCGCTGCGATGTCCAGAGGTCTAGCGCTTGGGGGAACCGATCCCTGATTTCCGGTGCGGGTCAGCTATAGGACCATAGTCGTGGTATTCTGCCATTGCGACATACGAGCGGTGCGATCTGTGAATTGGCTCGGACCTGCAAATCGGCTTCTACTGTCAAGGGCGGCGCGATTCAAGTGGCTGCGTACATGATCTCGCTGCTGTTGTGCTCAGTATCTTAAGTTTCCGAGTTAGGGAGTTCCTTTGAACATGAGTGAACCGCCATGGCTTTCCTGGGCACGTGAAATATTAGCAATTGCACAAATCGGTTCTACTTACTCGAAAGACCCATACGACTTGGAGCGCTATCGGGCCTTGGACGAGATCGGTCGCCGCATACTCGCGACTCAGGCAGGAATGCCAATGCATGAGGTCGTGGATGCCCTTCGGCACGAGAAAGGTTATCCGACTCCAAAAATTGAAGTCAGAGCTGCTGTCTTTAGTCCCGATGGAGAAATTCTCATGGTACGCGAACGCATGGACAGTGACCGTTGGACTCTTCCCGGCGGGTGGGCTGATGTCGATAGAACTCCGAGTGAGGCCATCGTGCATGAGGTTGCCGAGGAAGCCGGGTACGAGATAGAGGTGGAGAAGCTTGCTGCCGTGTGGGACCGGAGGCGTCAGGGCTATCCTGTGGGGCTCTTCTCGTGCTATACGATG
>NZ_JBKKKY020000202.1:0-1132 GCF_046613545.2 Aphanothece microscopica RSMan92
GGCATAGGTCAGGTCCACGATCAGATTCGTGGTGATCATCAGCGCGGCCACCATCATCACGATCATCTGCAGCACCGCGAGGTCCCGGTTGGCCACGCTGTCCACGATCAGCCGGCCAAGGCCCGGCCAGCCGAAGACCGATTCCACCACCGCCGCGGCGGCCACCATCGCCCCCACCAGCAGGGGCGTGATCGTGACCAGCGGCAGCAGCGCATTGGGCACCACATGGCGCGTGAAGACCTGCCATTCCGACAGCCCCCGCGCCCGGGCCGAGGTGACGCAGGACAGCTTGAGCGCATCCGCGATGGACGACCGCACGAAGCGCGTGAAGACGCTGGCCTTGGTCATCCCCATCGTCAGCGCAGGCATCACCAGATGCGCCGTCGTGCCATAGCCGTTGCTGGGCAGCCACTGCATCCGCACCGAGAAGAACAGGATCAGCCCCAGCCCCAGCACGAAGGACGGCAGCGCAAAGCCCACGGTCGAAAAGGTCATCACCGCCCGGTCGATGCGCGACCCCGACTTGACCGCCGCCAGCACACCGACCGGGATGCCGATCAGGAACATGATCGCAGTCGAGGCCCCCACCAGCATCAGCGTGGCGGGCACGCGTTCCATCACCACCTCCTGCGCGGGGCGGTTGTTCATGGTGGAGAACCCGAAATCGCCCTGGGCGATGGCCGCCACATAGCGCAGGTATTGCTGGAACGTGGTGCCGGTATAGCCCCACAGCTCTCGGTAGGACTGGATCGCCTCGGCGGTCGTGTCATCGGGATCGAAAATCGCCAGGATCGGGTCGCCCGTCATGCGCAGGGCCACGAAAACCAGCGTCACGATGATCCACAGCGAAAAGACCGCCCGCAGCAGACGTCCGGTCAGGATCATGGCGCCCCCCCTTCGACCATGCCGCGCCGCCCGGCGCCGGGCACCGCATCGATCAGCATCTGCGTGTAGGCATCGCGCCGCCCGTCGGACAGCTGCGCTACCGGAATGTTCTCGACCACGCGACCGTGGCGCATGACCACGACCTGATCGGCGATCTCGACCACCACGCGCAGGTCGTGGGTGATCAGCAGGATCGCGATGTCCAGCCGTTCGCGTAAGCTGCCATTCCTCCTGCTGCTCCAGCAGC
>NZ_JBKKKY020000203.1:0-1128 GCF_046613545.2 Aphanothece microscopica RSMan92
GTCGCATTGGAGCCGTGGTTTCGGCGGGCCTGACGGCCCTACCTATCTTCCTTGCCTTCCTGGAGAGTCCGCCCGATGGCCACGATACCGCCGCCCGTCTTCTACCCGCCCTTCAACATCACCCGCGTCAGCCATGCCGTGATGACGGTGCGCGACATGGAGCGCAGCCTGCGCTTCTACACCCGCGTCCTCGGCCTGGTCGTCAGCGACCGGGAGGGCGATACCGTGTGGCTGCGCGGCATCGAGGAAGTCGGCCACCACAGCCTGATCCTGCGCGAGACGCAGGATGCGCCGCGCTGCGAGCGCATCGGCTTCCGCGTGCTGACGGAGCTGGAGCTGGAGAAGGCGCATGCGCATTTCACCGGCCTCGGCCTGCATGCCGCCTGGGTGGACCGCCCCTACCAGGGCCGCACGCTGGAAGTGAAGGACCCCGCTGGCATGCCGGTGGAGTTCTGCGCCCGCATGACGTTGATGCCGCGCCGCACGATCGAGAGCGACCACTTTCCCGGCGCCGCGGCGCTGCGCTTCGACCACCTGCAGGTGCACAGCGCGGATATTCCCGCGGCCTGCGCCTTCTGGACCAGCCTCGGCTTCCGGACGTCGGACTATGTGGTGGGCGGGCCGGAGGACACGCTGATCGGCGTCTTCATGCACCGCAAGGACATCCCCTGGGACATCGTCTTCATGCCCGGGCCAGGACCGCGGCTGCACCACTTCGCCTATGTCACGCCGAGCATCCAGGACATGATGAAGGCCTGCGACGCCGCCGGCATCCACCAGTTCGGCAACCTCGTCGAGCGCGGCCCCGGCCGGCACAACCAGGGCCACGTCCAGTACACCTATTTCCGTGATCCCGACGGCCATCGCGTGGAGATCATCCCCGAGGCGCCGCACCAGATGACGGACCTGGAGCAGGAGCCGGTCCGCTGGGACGAGGCGAAGCGCAAGGCGACGATGGATTGGGGCTATCCCGCGCCGCAATGCTGGTACGACGACGCCACGCCCTTCCTGGGCGTCGATCCGAAGCCCGGCATGGTGGTGCCGGGGCGGATCAGCCTGGAACAATATCTGGCAGCCCGCGCCGCCGGGTGAGCGGCAGGCGGGTGGCCCCCGTCGCTCAGCCCGCCA
>NZ_JBKKKY020000204.1:0-1123 GCF_046613545.2 Aphanothece microscopica RSMan92
TGCCATTCCTCCTGCTGCTCCAGCAGCAGGGCTCCCACCAAGCGGATGATCGCGGCGTCGTTGGGGAAGATGCCGACGACGCGGGTGCGGCGTTTGATCTCCTTGTTCAGCCGCTCCAGGGGGTTGGTGCTCCAGATCTTGCGCCAGTGCTCCGGCGGGAAGGCCCGGAACGCGAGGACGTCTTCCCTGGCCTGCTCCATCAAGGCAGCGGCGGCGGGGAATTTCTCGCGGAGCATCGTGATGACCTGCTCCCACTGCTGCTCCACCGCCTGGGCCTCGGGCTGAACGAACACCGAGCGCAGGGCGGCAGCCACCATGTCCTGACTGCCTTTGGGCACCTTGACCAGCAGGTTGCGGGCGAAGTGCACGCGGCAGCGCTGCCAGCTGGTGCCCTGACAGCAACGGGTGATCGCCTTCTTGAGGCCGGCGTGGGCGTCGCTGATCACCAGCTGCACACCAGAGAGCCCTCGCTCGCGCAGGCGCCGCAGGAAGGCGGTCCAGAACGCCTCGTCCTCGCTGTCGCCGACTTCAATGCCGAGCACCTCCCGCTGTCCGGTGCCGGTGATGCCGACCGCCACGATCACCGCCCTGGAGATCACCTGCCTGCGGGCCGGATCCCGGCCGTGCAGGTAGGTGGCATCGAGGTAGATGTAGGGGTAGCGGCTGAACTCCAGCGGCCGGCCCAGAAACGCCTGCACCTGGGTGTCCAGCCCCTGGCAGATGCGGCTGACCTCCGATTTGGAGATGCCGCTCTCACACCCCAGCGCGGCCACCAGCTCGTCCACCTTGCGGGTGGAGACGCCGGAGACGTAGGCCTCCATCACCACGGCCCACAGGGCTCGATCCACCCGGCGGCGGGGTTCCAGCAACGAGGGGTAGAAGCTGCCTGTGCGGAAGCGGGGGATGCGCAGCTGGATGTCGCCGGCCGGGGTGCTCAGCAGCCGCTCCCGGCTGCCGTTGCGGTGGCCCCGCCGTTGGGTGGTGCGCTCATGGCGATCGGCTCCAAGGGCAGCAGCGGCCTCGGCCTCGATCAGGGCCTGTAGGCCCTGGCGCACCAGTTCGGGGATCAGGTCACCGGCGGTGCCGCTGCCAAGCAGTTGCGCCAGCTCATGGGCGGCAGAAT
>NZ_JBKKKY020000205.1:0-1102 GCF_046613545.2 Aphanothece microscopica RSMan92
GCGGCGACCTACGCCACCCCGGCCGCGCGGGCGGTCGTCACCGTCATCAACGCCGAGGCGATATGCGCGTAGCGCCCGCCCGGCACATAGCAGCCCGCCGCCCCCACCGGGATGATGCGCTGGCCCGCCACAAGGCCGGGGCGCAGTTCGACCTCGGTCTCGTGCAGGCTGGCGCGCTGGGCGCGGGCGAAGGTGGCGATGTTGGCCTGCGCCCAGTCCATTGCGCAGGCCAGATCGGGGGCCACGCGGGCAGCGCCTGCGTCGATACGGTCGGCCGTCACCTCGACCGGGCCATCCCATCCGTCCAGATGGCGCGCCAGATGCAGGGCCGCATCCTCGCGTCCCCTTTCCAGTTCGGCCAGCAGGGCGGAGACCTGCGCCGCCAGCGCCGCATCCTGCCCTTCGGCCACAAGGGCCGGGCGCTTCACCCATTCCACGGTCATGCCTGCCCCCCCAGCGCGCGGTATTCCTGCCCGATGATGGCGGTGACCGTGGCGACGTCCTGCGCATCGAAGGTCAGCGGCAGGCGCATGTCGCACAGCCGCGACAGGATCGCCCGCGTGCGCGGCAGGTCGGCCTGCGGGGCATAGCGCCAACTGTCGAAGCGGCTGGTGAACCCGTGGGGCTCGTCCGCCCCGAACCATGCCAGCACCACGCCGCGCGCGCCGCAGGCCGCGACCAGCGCACCCGCCCGCGCGCCGTCCCAGTCGCCCGGCAGCAGGAACTGGATCGACGAGCCCACGAAATCCTCGGCCTGCGGACGCTGCGGCAGATGCAGGCCGGGCAAGCCCGCCAGCCCGGCCTCGGCCGCGCGATAGAGGTCGCGCCAGCGGGCCACCCGGTCGGGCAGCGTGGCCAGCTGGTCGATCAGCAGGCAGGCACGCAGCGCGTCCATCCGGGCCGAACAGTTGGGCATGTCATAGCGGGCCTGCGCAAAGGCGGCCTCGTCCGGGCCCGCACCGTGACGGGCGTAATGCATGTAGGACCCCGACAGGATGGTGGCCCGCGCCGCGACTCCCGCATCCGACGTGACCAGAAGCCCCCCCTCGCCCGAGGTCAGGTGCTTGTACCCCTGGGTCGAGAAGCACCCCGCCAGCCCCCA
>NZ_JBKKKY020000206.1:0-1088 GCF_046613545.2 Aphanothece microscopica RSMan92
ACCGCGCGAAAACCAGGTTCTTGGCCGCTGCCAGCCACGACCTCCGCCAACCCTTGCATGCGATGCAGATGTATATTGCCGCCCTTCGCCAGCGGGTGAAGGACAAGTCGAGCATCGCCATCATCGATGACATTCAGGCGGTTTCCTATGCCACGGGGCGCCTGCTGAATTCGCTGCTGGACGTTTCTCAGCTCGAAGCTGGCGCCATAAAGCCACAGCTCGAAGTTTTCGCCGTGCAGGACCTGATGGAGAAGGTCGCCATCTCGGTCATGCCGCTGGTCGAGAGGAAGGGTTTGGAGCTGAAAGTCGTGCACACCAGCGCGCAGGTCTTCAGCGATCAGGCGCTCATGGAGCGCATACTCGGCAACTTCCTCTCGAATGCCATCCGCTACACAAAGCGCGGCAAGATCTTGCTCGGCTGCCGCAATCGGGGAAACCACATTGCCATCCAGGTGTGGGATTCGGGCGTGGGCGTTCCCGAGGATCAGCTCAGCGCCATCTTCGAAGACTTTCACCAGTTGCAGAACGACGAGCGTGACCGGAGCAAGGGCCTCGGGCTTGGTCTCGCCATCGTGCGCCGGCTCGCGGAATGCCTGGACCACAAGCTCGAGGTGAAGTCGGTGCTGGGCAGAGGATCGTACTTCGGCGTCGTCGCCGCACGCGGCAACACCGTCGACTTACGTGCACTGCGTGATGACCGGCATGAGAACTTCGACGCGGTTCATGATCTGAGCGGGCTGGATGTGTTGCTGATCGAGGATGACAAGGTTGTTGCGGAGGCGACGACTCTGCTTCTTAAGTCCTGGAAGTGCAACGTGCACTGCGCCCGAACGACCGACGAGGCACTCGACAGTGTGGAGAACGGCGGCCTCGTTCCGGATATCGTGTTGGCCGATTACAGGCTGCCGGGCAGGCTGGATGGGGTTGAGGCGATACAGCGCATCCAGCTCGCGCTTCGGATGCCCGTTCCCGGCATCATCATCACCGGCGAAAGCGACATCACGGCCATCCGCGAGATCGAGAAAATGGGCTATATCATTCTTCGCAAGCCCGTTCGGCCCGCGAAGCTGCGCCGGCTGATCGGCCAC
>NZ_JBKKKY020000207.1:0-1087 GCF_046613545.2 Aphanothece microscopica RSMan92
GCGCCAGCAGCGCATCGCGGTAGTTCGTCAGGATTTCCAGCGTCGAGCGGTCGGGCGGGTTCTCGAACCGGCGCAGCAGGATCCGGCCGCGAAAGGGTTCGTCCAGGACGCGGCCCTCGGCCAGGCCGATGACGCGCCGTGTCTCGCCGAAGGCCTCGTCGATGCGGTCGCCGCGGCGTTCCTGCGACCCGGCATAGGGCACGACGTCGATGACGCTGGCGGTCTGCGCCCACAGGGGCGCGGCGGGCAGGAGCGACACGAGCATCGCGGCGGCAAGACGGCAGAGCATGGATCCCCCCGGTGCGGACAGGGGCGCAAGCCTAAGCGCAGGCGCAGGGGGCGATCAACCCGCGCGGGTGCGAATCGTGCCGTCATCGCCGCGCCCGATTCGCCGCTCGGGTCGGGGCGACTGTCGCCCGGTCGGCAACGGCAGGGCCGGGACGGGCCGATTGCCGCCGCGCGGGCAACGCGGGGGCGTGGAATGCGGCGGAATGCGGGCCATTCCGCGGCGCAGGCGCGCCGCGGTTGCGGGCGCTGCATTGTTTCCAGAACCGAAACAGACGGCCCGCCAAACCGGCCCGTCGCGCCGTCCAGGACGAGGATCGGCCGCCAAAGGGCCGGGAAATGGTGCAAAATCGGAAACAGATGCACCACGGCCGCCGCCGCCCTCCGCGCGGTGTCGCCACTTTTGCGCCACTTTTTTACTTTGCCGCAACCATGACGGGCGGTAGACAGAGGGGGTCCCGTGACTGCGGGACACGGCCGTGGGGGCGGCTGTACTCGGTGTGTGTGGGGCGCGCAGGCGTTCCGGATTGAATGGTGCTGCCGACCGCGGACAGGACTCCGCGACAGCAGGCGCTGGTGCGGCCGACGTCAGGTCGGGCACGGGCGTCAGGGGGAATTGCCCCCCGCAACCTTCGTCACTCGGGTCACCGGCCGGTGCGACGCCCTTTCCGGGGCGGCGTTCGTGCAGGGAAACCGCCCGCCGCGGTTTCCGGGGTAGTGGGTTCCGGGGTGCGTGATCGTCCGCGCGCCTCGCCGTGGTGAGGATGACGACGATGCCGATCATTGCGCTGTACAACCTGAA
>NZ_JBKKKY020000208.1:0-1082 GCF_046613545.2 Aphanothece microscopica RSMan92
GGTTTGTCCGTTGGTATCGTGAGCAGATACACTGTCTCATCCTGATTCGTGTAGGCGTTGAGATCAGCTCCGAAACGAATGCCTGTAGACTCAAGAAAGCTCACCAATTGCTGCTTTGGGAAGCTCTTTGTTCCATTGAAGGCCATATGCTCGCAAAAGTGCGCCAGCCCTCGTTGGTCTTCATCTTCAAGAACGGAGCCGACATTGACCGCCAACATCATCTCGACGCGATTTGCTGGTTTGTCGTTCTTCAGAACAAAGTACTTCATGCCGTTGGGAAGCGTACCACTGTACACTTTTGGATTCATCGGCACAGGTAACGTGAGGTTCGACGGAACGGTCTGCGCGTTGGTATAGACCGGCAGCATTCCTATGAAGACAATCGCAATACGAAGGCAAATAGCCAGCAGACTCATACTAGTCCTTGGTGAAGAGGTTAACATTAGCCCTAGCAGAAGGCTGGGCAGCAATTGCTGTGGTACGTTAATTCAATCTACCGATTTGCCTTCCTGCTTGTTGCGCATCATCGAGTACGTTGGCCGTTTTCGCAACTCTTGCACATTGATAGCGCGTGATTCTCTCCCATTACATGACGTGGCCTCCGTGAAAGAGCCATCTGCACATTCGCAACGTCCTGGCACAAAGAAAGCGGGCTAGCACGTCTACCGTGCTGGCCCGCTTCGTCTGTTACCGTTCTGCTTGTTGTTACGTTAGTTCGCCTCGGGCTTCAGAACAATCTTTGCCACATTGGGCGAAGTCAGATACTTCTTTGCGGCATCACGAACTGCTTCTGGCGTTAGATCTTTGATGAACGCATCACGTAGATACACGTTCGCATAGGGCTCGCCATCGAGATTGAACTGGCGCATGACGTTGAGCCAGAAAGCATTGCGCTTCATCCCGACTTCGCGTTCCTTCACCTGAATTTCTTTTACCTTATCGATGTAGGACTTTTCTACGAGATTGTTCTTCAGGGGGGAAGGAGAAGGGGCCACGCCCGTAGCTGCTGTCGAATTCCTTGCCGTTTTCGAGGGTGCCCCGGTAGTTGACCGACACGCTCTGCCCGGCCGTGGCTTCCGGCC
>NZ_JBKKKY020000209.1:0-1071 GCF_046613545.2 Aphanothece microscopica RSMan92
TTTGATATTAGTGGATCGAGAATGGGAGAAATACCACGATCAAATGGTGAAACGGAAATGAATCATTTGAGGCGCTTGGGAATTCGAGGGGCAGTTTTTCTTTATGATATCCAGATGAGAATTGCACGTTTACGCATTGTCGAATAACATTCGATACTATGCAAACTGCAGATGATGTATTGCTGAATGTCTTTGGATATTCTTCCTTCCGAGCGGGACAGGATGAGGCCATCAATGCTACCATGCAAGGTAGAGATGTTCTGGCCGTTATGCCCACCGGTGGGGGAAAATCCATGGTTTATCAAGTTCCTGCGATAGCGTTAGGAGGGACAACGCTTGTCCTTTCACCATTGATCGCGTTGATGAAGGATCAGGTCGAACGACTACAACAACGTGGTATCATCGCGGATACCATTCACGGCAACCGCAGTTTGGGTGAAATCAATAATATCATGGCACGCGCCGGTCGTGGCGAGCTTGCCCTGTTGTATGTTGCTCCAGAGCGTCTTGAACAACGGTCCTTTCGGCGAATGCTTGCCGATGTGCCAATTTCTCGCGTCGCTATAGATGAAGCACACTGTATTTCTGAATGGGGACATGATTTTCGTCCCAGCTACATGGCCATACCGTCAATGTTTGAAGATATCCGCCGTGTCCCAATCATTGCCGTCACAGCAACGGCAACCCCGGAAGTACGCGACGATATCTGTCGAGCCTTGGCGATGCAATCGCCAACGATCATCGTCAAGGGCTTTGACAGGCCGAATCTGACGTTTCATGTCGTAGAAACGGCAGACAAACTCGGTTACGTTCAACAGACCCTCCTCAATACGAGTCAACCTACCGTTGTCTACTGTGGATCGCGAAAGCGCGTAGAAAGCACGTCCGCTGCTCTTATGCAACGTGGTTTGGCCTGTACAGCATACCACGCTGGTATGGATGATCGACAGCGATCCCAAGCGCAGGAGCAATTCCTCAAAGGAGAGGCAACTGTTTTGGTTGCTACCAGTGCTTTCGGCATGGGTGTAGACAAAGCCGATGTTCGCGAAGTCTTGCATATGGACTTACCGC
>NZ_JBKKKY020000210.1:0-1062 GCF_046613545.2 Aphanothece microscopica RSMan92
GCCGCCGCCCGGGCCCGGCGGGATGCCGCGAACCGCCTGCTGGCCGACAACCGCCTGGCCCGGCATCAGTACGAGATCCTTGACACCCTCGAGACCGGCATCGAGCTGCTGGGCACCGAGGTGAAGTCGATCCGCGCCGGTCAGGTGAACCTCCGGGACGGTTTCTGCCTGATCCGCAACGGGGAACTGCAGCTGCACAACGTGCACATCGCTCCCCACAGCCACGCGGGCGCCTACTTCAACCATGACCCGCTGCGGGTCCGCAAGCTGCTCGCCCACCGCCGGGAGATCGACAAGCTGCGCGGCGCCCTCGACCAGAAGGGCCTGACCCTGGTGCCCCTCAACCTGCACCTCAAGGGGTCCTGGATCAAGGTGACCCTCGGGCTGGCCAAGGGGCGCAAACTCCACGACAAGCGCCAGGAGGAACGCCGCAAGCAGGAGGCCAAGGAGACCCGCGCCGCCATCGCCCGGATCTAGGCCTGCACCTGCCCCCGAAACGTCAGGTCAGTACGTCAGGTCAGCGCGTCAGTTCAGCGTGTCAGTTCAGCGGTGGTGGCGGCTCGGGACCGCTGGCACTGTCGGGGGGAGTCTCGGCGGGTGGCTCGGCGGGCTTGTCGGGCCAGCCGATCGGTGGCCTCGGCGGCGTGGTCGCCCCCTCCGGCCTGGACTCGGTCGGTTGCTCGACGGGCGGGGCCTCGGGAGGGGGGTCGGCCCGCAGCGACAGGGTGATCAGTGCCGGCGCCACGCCGTCGTTGGTCACCAGCAGCTGCACCGGGGAGCGCTTCTGGGAGCCGAGGCTGACCACCCGCAGCGGCCCCTTGGGCTCCAGCTGGGTGCCGTCGGGCCCGAACACGCTCATCTGCATCAGCGGCGAGCCGTTGACCCCGAGCACCAGCCGGTAGCCCTCCGGCAACCGCACCGGGAAGAGACGGGCGCCTCCGGCATCCACGGAGGCCGAGATCACCTGGGTCTGCAGGGGCTCGGCGCGGATCGGCTCGATCTGAACGCTGGCCAGGATCTGCTCAGCGGCGGCATACCAGAGCTGGCGGAAGGGTTCGGCCG
>NZ_JBKKKY020000211.1:0-1037 GCF_046613545.2 Aphanothece microscopica RSMan92
GGCCCAGCCGGTCCTCCAGCCGCCCGAGGAATTGCAGCGCCGCCGCGTCATCCACGTCGATGCTGAAGACCCGGCCGGAGATGAAGTCGGAGAAGAAGAAGTCGTTGTTGAACACCGCCGGGTAGCGGTCGCCGAAATAGACCACGCTGCCGCCGACCATCGCCTGCATCTGGAAGCCTGGCGCGTCGCTGTCGTGGGAGAAGGCGCGCAGCGGGGCGGTCGGGTCGACCAGCCCATCCGCGATCGCCTGGTAGAAGGCCTGCGCCGCCGGCATGTCGCGATAGACGGTGGTGGGCGCGAGCATCCCGTCGCCCCCTTCCAGCCAGGGCCAGCCGAAATTCGCGCCCGCGCCGGCGACATTCACCTCCTCATAGGACCACCAGCCGACATCGCCGACCACCGTGCGACCATCCGGCGTGATGGCGAAGGAGAAGGGATTGCGAAGGCCGAGCTGGAACACCTTCGCCCGGTTGCTGTCGAGGTCCATGCCCTCCGTCACGAAGGGATTATCCGCCAGCCCGTCGCCGGTGATCGGGTCGATCCGCAGGATCTTGCCGGAGAGGCTGTCGAGCGCCTGCACATCGGCCGTGCGCGGATCGGCGTAGTTGTAGGAGGTGCCGTCGCCGGTCGCGACATACAGCGCGCCATCCGGTCCGAACACCAGCGCGCCCCCGGCGTGGGAGACGCTATCGACCTTGATGTAGTCCTGCTTGTAGCCGTTCACCCATTCCGCCGGGGTGACGCCCGCGACCTTCTCCGATGACGGCAGCGCGGCGTGCTGCGGTTCCGTGAAGTCCAGCGCGCCGTTGCCGGATATGTCGCCCAGCACCTGGCCTGCGCCCCCCAGCAGGATCACCTTGCTGTCCGGCACGACGGTCGTGTAGCCGGTCGCGGCATCCAGCGTGTGGCGCACCAGATGCGCGAAGCGGTTGCCATCGCCGTTCCGCCCCGCCCCGCCGCCGCCACCGACATCGGGCGGATCGACCACATACAGCAGGTAGATGTAGGGGTTGTTGGCCAGGTCCGGGTGCAGCGCG
>NZ_JBKKKY020000212.1:0-1036 GCF_046613545.2 Aphanothece microscopica RSMan92
AACAAGTGCGCCGGATGCACCAGGCAACGCACTGTCTCCGTTGAACATGTGCATGCGCGTTGTTCCCATGTCGATGAACTGAAAGGTGCTGCCAAAGACAGCCTCATAGAAGGACTTTGCACGGTCCAGGTCCGCAGCTGCAATCTCAAACCAAACAACGGGATTTACCACTGACGTCTCTCCAAGGAATGTAGGGAAGATGTTTCGGGACGAAACTAATCCTTGGTTGGCAATCATCTCTTGCCAATTGGCAAGAAATACCCACCCCGTTCTATGGGAGTTCGGCGCGAATTCTGCTCAATGAGCTTTCCGTGATCCCCAAGTACGTCGCTATCATTTTGAGTGGCGCAGACTGAATGATGGCCGGATGACGTTCAATGAGTTGAAGATACCGTTCCTTTGCTGTCAGGGTAATCATGTCAAGTGTTCGCATACGGCTACGAAGATGTTCCGAAGTAAACCATAAGCGACCCCATTCAGCCACTTCATGAGAGTGTTCAAAGATGGATGCGAAATCGCTTGCCAAAATGCGCAGTACCGAACACGGTGTCAGCGTTACCATCCGCTCACGTGCGGGAGTTCCCATAAACACGGAAACGCAATCAATGACAATGTCACCTGGAGTGAAGAATGCCGTCGTGATTTCTCTTCCGTCGCTATTTGTTGCCGTGCTGGCGACAAGTCCGTCAATCAGACAGCAATAGTCATGAGCCATCACACCAACAGTACCCAGACCGTGGTGTTTTGGCAGATGCTCCACGGAGTGCAAGGCGACAAGAGCATCGTAGGTCTCACTCGAAAAAAGGGCAGGATTGTAGAAACGATGGAGGTCCTCCGCAATGGCGGGGCGCACGGGAGAGACATTTCGTGTCATTGACCGGACTTTGCCTGTTCGTAGACCTGAGTGTTACCGGGGTCAAGGAATCGAAGGCTGGACCAAACGTCGTCGCCTTTATAGCCCCTGAAAAGATCGGCTATCTCGAGATGCTTGGCGTCAAAGAACGCTTGGATAATGACGCTTCGGTTGGAGATTTTC
>NZ_JBKKKY020000213.1:0-1033 GCF_046613545.2 Aphanothece microscopica RSMan92
CGTAAACTGCGGTCGCTCCGGCCATGGACACGGCGGCGGGCGCGGAAGGCCGATCGACCGAAGCGGCGGCGGCGGTTTGTCCCCCTGCAGCCATGATGGCGGCTGCTGCCGTGATTGCGCGTCGCATGATCGTCCCCCAGTGTCGCGGCTACTCCGCTGAGGGCGAGACGGTTCAGGCCGCCCCAACCGCCATTCCTGCGCCATGAAGCTTTTATGACGCGCGGGGGGCGCCTTGATCCTCGCATGGGCGCCGGTCAGCCCGCCGGCGCGATCGCGTAGCCCCCATCGCTGCGGGCCACGACCTCGACTGCAAACGACGCTTCGAGCGCCGCGAGAAACGGACCAGGATCCGTGGAGGTGAAGCGTCCGCCGAGGCGAAGTCGGCCGAGCGCTGGATCAGCCAGGACGATCGGGGCGGAGAGATAACGATTGTACTCAGCGATCGCCGCGCCGAGCGTCTCCCCGTCGAACAGGATTTCGCCTCGTCTCCAGGCGTCCGCGCGCGCGATCGCCACCGGGGCTGCGGCCTCGATCTCGGCGCGGGTTTCGTCGACGCGCGCCAGCGCGCCCGAGCCCAGCGGACGCATTCGGCCTTCCGATCGTGTCCACGCCCGGCCCTGGAGCACGAGCAGCTGAAGGCCTTCAGGGGTGCGCCTCAGATTGTACCGGCCCGCCTCCAGCTGAACCGAGGAGGCGCCGCCCTCCACCCAGATCGGCGTCGCCCCGGCAGGCGCCTCGACCGCGATCTCGCCAGCTTCAAGCCGCAGGCGGCGCGCGCCTGCGACCGGGTCGCGCACCGTCACGCGCGTCGCGGTGTTCAGCTCCAGACGACCGTCGTCGCGGAGCCGGACGAGCCGGCGCTCCCCCACTTCCGTGCGGTAGCGTTCGCCGGCGGCGACCTGGCTGAAGGCGAACGTCCCTGCGGCCAAGGCAGCCGCGCCCCCCGCAGCGAGAAGGGCGCGGCGGGTTGCGCCGCTGGCCGGCGGTGTAGGGGCGACGTCCATTCTGTCCGCGGCTCGGGCCTGCGGCGGAT
>NZ_JBKKKY020000214.1:0-1027 GCF_046613545.2 Aphanothece microscopica RSMan92
GGGCACCTCGACGGGGGACATGGCGGGCGACTACACGATGATGTCGCTGGCTTACAAGCGCGACCTGTCGGACCGCCTGTCGATGGGGTTCTACCTCAACACGCCCTATGGGGCCAATGCGCTGTATACGCAGGGGCCCTACACGGGGCTGACGGCCACCTGGGAAAGCGAACAGATCGCCGCCGTCCTGCGCTATGAGGTGCAGGCGGGCCTGTCGGTCTATGGCGGCGCGCGCTATGTCCGGTCACAGGCCGAGATCGCCATTCCCGACACGGTGATCCGCAACGGTCTGGCGGCGGCGGGCCTGGCTGGCAACGTCCTGGCGGGCAATCTGGCCGCCAACGCGCCGTTGGGGTCGCTGGCCTATACGGCCGACGGATCGCGCACGGGCGACGTGGGCTATATCGCGGGGGCGGCCTATGAACGTCCCGACATCGCGCTGCGCGTGGCGCTGACCTACGAGAGCGAGATCGAGCACGGCTTCCGCACGCGGGAAACCCTGGCGGCGGTCGAGGGCCTGTTCGGACCCTTCCCGGTGACGCAGACCAATATCCGCATGCCGCAGACGCTGACGCTGGATTTCCAGTCGGGTGTGGCGCAGGACACGCTGGTCTTCGGATCGATCCGCTGGGCCGAATGGTCGGTCTGGGAAGTGCGTCCCGCAGGGTTCGACAGTGTGTTCGGCGACAACGTGACCGACTTCGAGAATGACGTGATCACCTACCAGCTGGGTGTGGGCCGGCGCATCAACGAAAGCCTGTCGGTCTTCGTGCGCGGCGGCTACGAGGACGCCAAGGGCGGCATCGCCAGCCGTCTGGCCCCGACCGACGGGCAGAAGAGCCTGGGCGTCGGCGGCACCTACACGGTGGGCAATGCCAAGATCACCGGCGGGATCGAATATGTCGACATCGGCGGCGCGGTCGACGGGTCGGGCACCCGGTTCCGGGGCAATTCAGCGCTGGGTTTCGGCCTGTCGGTCGGCTACCGGTTCTGACCGGGCGTGCCGGCCGGGGGGGCATCGAGCCCC
>NZ_JBKKKY020000215.1:0-1011 GCF_046613545.2 Aphanothece microscopica RSMan92
CGCGGCACAGGCTGATCGCCGCCGCGCTCCAGCTCGCCGGAATAGGCCTGCTCGAAGCTGGAGACGTCAAAGTCCGCATTGGCCGCCGGCGGCGGCGGATCCGCGTCTGGTTGCGGCGCGATGAAGTCGAGATCAGCGTCAAAGTCGATCGTTTCGTCGCTTGCGACGAGTTGCGACCAGCGCTTGCCGGAGCCCCCGGTCATTGGCGTGTTCCTGCGCGGACGCTGCCGCGTTCATCTTCCGCCCGCTCAGCCGAGGTCGGCTGGCCTTCGCGATACTTGCCAAGCACGACATCTCGCCGGCCAGCGTCGGCGGGCGTCATGGGGCGCGGCCCCTTCAGATCGGCGGGATCGGCCAGCATGACGGCGAGATTGGCGGCCTGTGCGCAGCCGAACCGGCCCGGAGCCAGATTGCTGGCGGTGCGGGTCAGATTGTAGTCCGACATCGGCTTGCACGGCGGGGGCTTGGCCTCATAGCGCTGAAACGACAGCACGATCGGCGGCTCTGCCCCGGCCGCCGCCTCGATCATGCCGCCGGCGATCTGCTCCCAGTCCACCCCGGCTGCAAACAGCCGGGCCCGTACGTCAGTGGCTACTTGCACCGCCGCCTGGGCGTTGGCCCCGCCAGACGGCAGGCTGACGACGATCGGGCCGTGGCCCATGTCGTGATAGATCCGGACGAACTGCTCCAGCGCCTGGCGGTCCTCGCCGTTCAGGGTCTGCGCGGCCATGGGCGCGCGAATTTCCAGCCGCTCGTTCACCGCGCTGACGGTGATGGGATGGGCGTCGAGCGGGGTGGTGCGCAGCTGGGCGATCGCGGCGCCGCGGGGCGTGCCGCAGCCGGCCAGCGCCAGTCCGGCCAGGGCCGCAAGGCCGATCAGGATCGCGCGCGGGGTCGTCGTCATGCGAGGGTCCTCAGGGCAGGATGTGGCCGAACGGCCCACGCAGGCGGCGCTCGCCTGTGTCTGCCCCCGGTGTGCGGAAGGTGCGGTTGATCCGCCCGAGGAACAGC
>NZ_JBKKKY020000216.1:0-990 GCF_046613545.2 Aphanothece microscopica RSMan92
CGCGCAGATTGACCCAGTCATTCTCCGCGTAGCCGGCCGCGTTGATGTTGTCCCCGGCCGCCCCGGTGGTCAGCGACACCCGCTCGATCCCGCGGATGTTGAGCCCCGCCGCGGTGCCCTGCGCCGTCGTCTGGCTCGCGGCCAGGTTGATCGCCACCGAGGCGACCTCGGCCGAGAGATCGGCCTCCCAGAAGTCGGTGCCGGTGCCGCCATTGATCTGCGCATCGCCGGTGCCGCTGCGCAGCGTGTCGTTGCCCGCGCCGCCGACCAGCGTATCCGTCAGGCTGCCGCCGCGCAGGTCGTCATCCCCGGTGCCGCCGAAAATCTGGAAGCGTTCGAAGCTGTAGTAGTCGATCTGGTTCGCCGCGGTCGCGTAGCGTTGCCAGCCATACCCCGTGTCGGCCCAGGTGATGCCCCTGGTCTCGCCGCTCCCGTTCATGATCAGCAGGTCCTGCCCGCCACCGCCATGCGCGTAGTCCCGCCCGCGGCCGCTGGAGAAGCTGTCATCGCCATCGCCCAGCCAGACGCTGTCCGAACTGCCGCCGGCGCGGGCGACGACGGTGTCGTTGCCGATGCCGAAGGTGCCGTGCAGCCGCTCGATCCCCGTCACCGTATGCCCGGTGCTGACCACCGCGTTGTCGGTCGCGATGTTGACGCTGGTGCTGACGAAGCCGCTGAAGTCGAACTGCCAGGTGTCCGAGCCGATGCCGCCATGCACCACGTCGATGCCGAGGCCGCCGCCGCTGTTCAGCCAGTCATTGCCGGCATTGCCGGCCAGGATGTCGTTGTCGTCGCCGCCACCGAAATTGTCGTTGCCGGAGCCGCCGGTCACGTCGAACCGCTCGAAGCCCGCGAAATCCGTGTAGTGCGAAAGCCCGTCCCGGTCGCCGATGCGGTTCCAGCCATAGCCGATGTCCCAGCGCGCGATGTCCGCTGACAGGGTGCTGTAGTTGACGATCAGCGTATCGGTGCCGCCCTCGCCATTCACAT
>NZ_JBKKKY020000217.1:0-986 GCF_046613545.2 Aphanothece microscopica RSMan92
GTTGCGACCCGTGACAAGGTACATGTTAGTGATCTCTTCGCCCGGTTCGAAGAACTCTTGAAGAACACTCAATGACGTCTCGTAGCGGTTTGCCCCGGAGAGCCTTAACACTCCGGCGCCCGTGGCGACGATCTGCGACTCGACGGTCGCAGAGATCACCCCGGTACCACCGGCGATGATGACTGTCGTCGGATCTAGTCGTTGAAGTTCGACGAGAACATCCGCTCGCAAGGTGTCCTGCGGGTTGAGCAGCAAGGGTCCGTTGAGCACTCCGACTGCCGGTGCCAGCGAGAGGGCGTCAGCGAAGGAGGTGCCGCTGGCGAGGTACACGACCGGATGCGGGTCAGGATACTGCTCCAGAGACATGGTGATCGCTGTTTCATAGCGATCGACACCTGAGAATCGGTCGATCTCGAGCTTGGCCACTGACACCGAGTCGCCACTGAATGACGTCGAGTACACCGTGCGGCCGTCGTTCGACATCACCACATCGTTCGTGAAGCTGGGCGTCGAATACGACGTGAGTTCGGACTCGGTCTCGAGGTCGATGGAGACGATGCGCCCTCCCGCCGCCAAGAAGAGCGCTCGGTTGTCGAACGCTGCAGACATCCCGCTCGGTTGGCCCGTCGTGTTGAGGTATTTGATGATGGAATCATTGGTGAGGTCGATGACGGCGACGAAGCCCAGACCGAACATCGACACGTAGGCACGATCTCGGGCTGCGTCGACATGCACCTGGCTGGCATCACCCGCGAGTGCCAGAGACGTGGTCGTTCCATCGACGAGACTGACGAAGTTCACTCGCTCGCCGGTTGCGGAACTCCCTCCCGACGCGATCACCAGGCGGTTGCGCTCCGCATCGACCGCGAGACCTTCTGGCGCGTCGCCGATGTCGTAGACCGCCAGACTGGTGCGCGTCGCGGCGTCGAAGATGCGCACTTGATCAGTCAGCAGCAAAGACACATAGGCGCGGGTGCCGTCTGCGG
>NZ_JBKKKY020000218.1:0-982 GCF_046613545.2 Aphanothece microscopica RSMan92
GCCCACGCCCAAGACTTCCCTCCTCTCGGCCTGGTTCGGAACGCCGCTCTGGATCCGGATCGTCGGGGCCATGGTGCTCGGCGCGCTGGTCGGGCTGGGGATCGGCGATGGCGCAAAGGAGCTGAAGATCATCGGCGACGTGTTCGTCGAAGCGATCCGCATGCTGGTGGTGCCGCTGATCTTCGCCACCATCACGGCCGGCGTCGTGGCGATCGGCAGCCCCAAGGCGCTGGGTCGCACCGGCGGCTGGACCATCGGGTTTTACGTTGTCACGAGCGTTCTCGCGGTCTGCCTGGGGCTGCTCCTGGGCAGTCTGCTTCAGCCGGGCGCCGGGCTGGATCTGGTTCCCAGCGTCCTGCCGGACACAAAGGCCCCGCCGACCTGGCAGGAGCTTCTGCTCGGCGTAATCCCGGAGAATCCGGTGAAGGCGATGGCGGAGGGCCAGGCCCTGCCCATCATCGTGTTCGCGGTGCTGTTCGGCCTCGGCATCCTGATGGCGGGCGATAAGGCCAAGCCCACAGCCGCCGCGATCGACGGGGCGGCCGAAGCCTTGCTGCGGCTCGTGGGCGTGGTGATGGAACTCGCGCCCTTCGGCGTGTTCGCGCTGATGGCTTTCGTGGTCGGCACGCTGGGGGTGGAAGCGCTCGTGCCGCTGCTGGCGCTCGTGGGCGTGGTGTATCTCGCGCTCTTCCTGCACGCCACGCTGGTCTATGGCTCGGCGATCAAGTTTCTGGCTGGTCTGCCGGCGCTGCCCTTCTATCGCGGCATGCTGGATGCGATGGCGGTGGCCTATTCCACCTCCTCCTCCAGCGCGACGCTGCCGGTCACGATGCGCTGCTGCACCGAGAACCTCGGCGTGCCGCAGGCCAAGACCTCGTTTGTCACCTCGCTCGGCGCCACGATCCATATGGACGGCACCGCCATCTATCTCGCGCTCGTCACCACGTTCGGGGCGCAGGTGTTCGGGGTGGAGCTTGGGCCG
>NZ_JBKKKY020000219.1:0-980 GCF_046613545.2 Aphanothece microscopica RSMan92
GACGCCCATCACGATCAGGCGGTAGACCGGATAGGGTTCGCCAAACAGCATGACCGAACCGACATCGGGTGGCGAAACGGCATATGAACCGGGACCATAGATCAACACCATTGCGTGCCGCAGCACGAGCGCCAGACCCCAGGTGGCGAGGATGGTGTCGATCAGCCGATGATAGGTACGCCTGATCACGAGCTCCTCGGCGATCAGACCAATTATCGCAACGACGAGCGGCGCCAGCGCGAGCGCCACAAAGAACGGAAAACCGGCTCTGGTCAACTCCATCATCGCATAGCAGCCAAGCATGAGAAACTCGCCATGCGCCATGTTGATCACGTTCATCAGGCCGAAGATTATGGCGAGTCCAAGCGATACGAGCATCAGGACGAGGATCGCATTGGTGGAGTCGAGGATGACCGTCGCAATCTGTTCCATGGAGTCCCCTAGAGCGACATGTGTTCTTCGATGAGAGCGGGACTGGCGCGCAGCGTCTCCACCTTGTGACTTGCGACGATGCGGCCGCTGTCGAAGAAGTCGACGCGATCTGCAAGGCTCAGGGCCATTTCGATGTTCTGCTCGACCAGAACCAGACTCATGCCGCTTTCCCGGATGATACGCAGAAGAATGGCTGAAAGCTCGCTGACGACGGACGGTTGAATTCCCTCGGAGGGTTCATCGAGCAACAGCAGTTTCGGCTTGCCCATCAAGGCGCGGCCAATTGCCAGTTGCTGCTGCTGGCCACCCGACAGACGCCCGCCCTGCGTCCGCCGCTTCGCCGCAAGGGCCGGAAATATGGAATAGATTTCGTCAGCAGTGGCGGCTTTCAGATTTCCGAGCAGGAGATTTTCCTCCACCGTCAGCTCCTGGAAGATCTCACGCCCCTGCGGCACGTAGCCGAGCCCGGCGCGGGCGATCTCGAACGGCTCACGCTTGTCGATCCGCATGCCCGCGAAGGATATCGTCCCGCGTTTCGGCTGGTTCAG
>NZ_JBKKKY020000220.1:0-975 GCF_046613545.2 Aphanothece microscopica RSMan92
AGCTCGGCCACTTCCTTTTCGTCCATCTGGTTGCCCTTCATCTTGGACGTGGCCGTGGTCAGCAGCTTTTCGAATTCGGTCACGTCGGTCAGGAACTTGTCGAAGTCCGAGGAGTGCTTCTTGATGAAGTCCTTGGCGAAGGCCACGGCGTTGGGCGGGTTCTTGGTGTCGCCCTGGATTTCGCGCAGCTTCTTCATGATGAAGTCGACCGCGGCCTGAGCCTCCTTGCCGTCCTTCTCGAAGCTGGTGTTCACCTTTTCAAAGCCGGTGCGGGCCTTCTCGAAGCCCGAGGCGCCCTTGCCGCCCTTCTTGATCGACTTTTCCAGGTCTTCCAGCACCTTGACGGCCAGGGCCGCGTTCACGCCGAAGCTGTCGAAATCGACCTCGAGCAGCTTCTTGAAGGCGGCGTTGCCGTCCTTGGCGGCCTTCTTGCCGTCGCCCGAGCCTTCCTTGGCCAGTTCCTCGATCGCGAGCGAGACCTTTTCGATGATCTTCTTGACGGTTTCGGTGTGCAGTTTCTTGACGGCGTCCTCGAACTTCTTGTCGTCCAGCTTCTTGCCCTCATGCTCGTCCACGCGCTTGCCGAGGGCGGTGCCGAAGACCTTGAGTTCGTAGCGGGCGACGGCATAGATGCCGTCGTCGAGGTCCTTCTGCTTCCACTTGCGGCCGTCGAGCATCACCTTTTCCGAGAAGTCGATCTTCTTGTTGAGGGAATCCCACGTCTTCTTGGGCAGCTTCTCTTCGATGTACTTGAGGTCCTTGCCGTCGCACTCGGCCACGGCAGAGCATTTGATTTCGGCCTTGAATTCCTTTTTCCCATCTTCAGCCATGGGTCATTCTCCCTGTGGGTTGCGCACGTCTGGATGCGGGCCCGGTCAAATCCTCCGGACCTAGTCGAAAGTATACACGAAATCGGCGTCCTTCACGTCGATTGCAACACGCGTCACCTCGCCCCCGGTCATCATGCGGCGCAGG
>NZ_JBKKKY020000221.1:0-957 GCF_046613545.2 Aphanothece microscopica RSMan92
ACCGATGTTGGTATCTACCTTTCCCCCCGCCATCACCGCCAGCATCACCAGGCGGCCATCCGGCTGTAAGGCCTGAATATTCTGATTGAAATAGTCGCCTCCTACCGGATCCACGATTACGTTGACCCCTTCGCCGTTGGTTAACTCTTTCAATTCATCCAGAAAAGGACCTTTCTTGTAGTCAATGGCGTGCTTAGCACCCAGTTTGAGGCAGAGCTTATGCTTACCGGACGAAGCCGTCACCAGTACTTCCGCTCCCATCAGCCGGGCTAGCTGAATAGCTGCGGTACCAACCCCACTGGCCCCGGCATGGAGCAACACTCTCTCGCCTTCGGCCAGCTTACCTACCCACCGTAGTGCCTGGTACGCGGTCAGGAACACCTCGGGAATGGCCGCTGCTTTGGTGAAGTCCCAGCCAACCGGAACCGGCATGGCCATGTCCTCATGAATAACGGCAAACTCGGCGTAGCCGCCACCCGGAATCAAACCAAATACCCGGTCACCTTTTCGCCAGCGGGTCACGTTTCTGCCTACGGCCACTACCACTCCCGCTATTTCCAGACCCAGCACCGGGCTGGCGTCCAGAGGTGGAGGGTAGTGACCTTCCCGTTGTAAAATATCCGACCGGTTCAAGGCCGTAGCGTGCACCCGTACCATTACTTCGTAGGGTTGGGGCTCGGGCGTTAGGTATTCACCTATGTATAGTTGATCGGCAGACCCGTACTCTTTCAATAAAATGGCTTTCATGCTGGCTAGTGGGTTTAGAAGGGGTAAAATAAAAAATACCAGGATCTGACCATCGCTGATCAAACCCTGGTACGAAAAGCTCCGTGGATTGCTAGGAAAGTCCTTTCAGAACGTCCTGCTCCACAAAGGGCTGCTTGTAAATACGCTTGCCGGTAGCTTTGAAGATCGCGTTTGCTACCGCTCCACCCGTGGGGGGAAGGGCCGGCTCAC
>NZ_JBKKKY020000222.1:0-950 GCF_046613545.2 Aphanothece microscopica RSMan92
CATCCGCTCGCTTGCGCGCACCACGGCTGCGACGTGATGCCCGCTTGCTGCGCTGCTCATCGCCACTGGCCTCGGCCTCGACTGCCTCCTGCTCCGCAGCGTCGGCCTGGTCGTTCCGTTGCACAGCCTTGGCAGCAGCCGCTTCTGCTTCCAGTTCAGCCTTGGCCTTGCGGATCCACTCCAACCGGCTGGAACGCCGCTGCAGTTCCTCGGGGAGTTGATCGCCCCGCTTGCCCTTGCCGTACCGGCCATCTTCCTGGGCGTCGATGATCTCGGCCTTGCGCAGCAGCGCCCGCATCTCACCCTCGAGCTGCCGCTCACTCTTGAGCATCCGCTCGTGGCTCATGGCCTTGTGCCTGCTGGCATTGGCTTTCAACCTGGTGCCATCCAGGGCCACCTGGCCCAGGCTCACCAGCCCTGCCTTCTGGCAGAGCCGCAGCACCTGAACAAAAAGACCGGCCAGGGCGTCGAGGTGACGACAGCGGAAGTCGCTGATCCGGCTGTGGTCAGGCTGCTGATTGCCGGTGAGAACACGGAAAGCGGCGTCCTCCCAGCAGGCCTTCTCGATCTTGCGGGAACTGGGGATCCCGACGCAGTAGGCGTACAGGAGCAGCACCACCAACCGCTGCGCGGAAGACTTCGTCTACATCCGCGGCTCATACGCCTTCTCACCGCGAGGATCCTTCTGGCGGTAGTAGGCGTGGATCTCGCCCAGATCCAGCTCAGCGGCCAGATCCAACAGGAAGAACACCAGGTGGTTCTCCGGCAGCCACTCCACCGGCGATGGCGGCAGCAGCAGGGTCTGCTCGGGGTTCCAGGGGCGGAAGGACTTGGGCTTGACCATGCCCCATTCTCGCCTCCAGATCCATTGCAGTCACTGGGTTCTGGGCAGATTCAGCGGTGGCTGGGGAAAGGGGGCGTGCGGGCTTATGCGCGACACGCTTCTAGTG
>NZ_JBKKKY020000223.1:0-949 GCF_046613545.2 Aphanothece microscopica RSMan92
ACCGACAGCAGGATCTGCTCGGGATCGGCCTCGCAGTAGTAATCCCAGATCCGCTCCTCGATCGCATCGATCTGGCGATCCAAATCCAGTGCCAGCTCCGCTTCCAGGGCGATGTCGGCGGAGAGGGCCTCAAAGTCCATACCGTCCTCACCCCAGAGCCGCAGAGAGGCCTGAGCAGCCTGAACGATGGCCTCTGCATGGCGCTCGCCCCAGTTGCTGCGGGTGTGGTGCACCAGCCAACGGCTGAGCCTGGCCTTGCCCAACCTCAACACCTGCTGAGGGCTGGGCCAGCGGCTGAGGAATTTCAGCACCGTGATCGTCATGTCCGACCCCAGAGCCACGATCCATGCAGGGCCGAGGATTTCCAGCAAGGCATCCAGACGTTGCATGCAGGTGGTGCGCCGCCGCACCAGAGAGGCGCGCAGCTTCACGGCACGCCGCAGGGGGTCGCCAGGGCCGAGACCGCGCTCCTGGTTCAAACCGTCGGGATGCAGAACAGGTAGGCGGGCCAGGAGCTCTGCGTCCAGGCGATCGGTTTTGGCGTGCTTGTTGTAGTAGGCGCGCAGATCAGCCGATTGCTCCGGGGGCACCATCACCACCCGAGCGCCCTGACGGCGGAACCAGGCGGCAAGAGGGACCCAGGCATTGCGGGTGGGTTCCATCACCACCAGCACATCGCTCTCGTCAGTGGGGATTCGCTGCCAGAGCGCTTCCAACTCCTCGGCCGAGGTGTGGAATCGAACGTTGCGCCAGAGCAGCTTGCCGGTGGCATCAGCACAGGCCGCTCGGTGGCTGGTGCGGCAGGCGATGTCGATGCCGATCCGCAAGGCCATGGTCACCTCCAGGGAGTAGGGGATGGGGGTGGTGAATGACACGACGACGCGAGCCGGCACCTGACATTCGCTATGAGGGATCACCAGAACAGACCTCGTGGTCTTTGGTGTCGCCG
>NZ_JBKKKY020000224.1:0-949 GCF_046613545.2 Aphanothece microscopica RSMan92
GGCCGTCATGAGCGCAAGCTGCAAGGGTTACGCCGTCAGATAGCCTTGCCCGATGCCGAAATTGAAGCTGTCTGCGACGGTCCAGCGCTCCTTGAAGCGCCGCTGCTTCCAGGCTTCGTCCGGCACATTGGCGCGCGCCACCCCCGGCACGCCCACCGGCCAGGCGGCGCCCAGGCCGAATTCGCGCGCGACCTTGGCGATCGCCTCCTGACCCACCCGGCGCGCCATTTCGTAGAAATAGACGTTGCAGGAGACCTTCAGGGCCGCCCGCATATCCACCGCGCCATGCCCGCCAGCACGGTGACAGTGAAAGCGCTGCGATCCCAATGTGGTGAACCCGCGGCAGACGATCCGCTCCCCTGGATCGACCACGCCGGCTTCCAGCGCAGCCAGCGCTGTCATCATCTTGAAGGTGGATCCGGGCGGATAAGTGCCGCGCACCGCCTTGTGATACAGGGGTTTTTTCTCGTCGTTCAAAAGCGCTGAATAGGCTGACGACGCGATCCCGTTGACGAACTGGTTGGGGTCGAAGCCGGGCGCCGATGTCATGACGATCAGGTCGCCGCTGCGCACGTCCATCACGATGGCCGAACCGCTCTCCTCGCCCAGCCGGTCATAGGCGAACTGCTGGAGATCAGCGTCAATCGTCAGGACCATGTCCTGGCCGGGCAGGGGTGCAAGCTCGGGATCGCGCACCTCGCGGATCACACGCCCGCCGGAATCCACTTCCAGTTTCAGCGCGCCATGCTTGCCGCGCAGACCCGCTTCCTGGCTGCCCTCCAGGCCCTCCTTGCCCAGACGCACGCCAGGCGCCTTCAGGATCGGGTCGCCTTCGGCTTCTTTCTGATTGGCCCGGGCCACATAGCCCCCGAGGTGGGCGAACGCGGGGCCACGCGGATAGGCGCGGGCTTGCCCGATTTCAGGCCGAATGCCGGGATAGGCGGCGACC
>NZ_JBKKKY020000225.1:0-948 GCF_046613545.2 Aphanothece microscopica RSMan92
CCTGACTTAATAGACGCTCAGGAGAAACAAATGTAAAAAGTGCCTGTCCCCCTTTCATTTGGGCAATAATCCGATTTCGCTCCTGGGGGGTTTTTAGGGAGGAATTTATAAATATACAGGCGTCGATCCGGTTTTTGACCAGGTTGTCTACCTGGTCCTTCATCAGCGATTTGATCGGGTCAATCACCAATGTTACACCTGGTTGCAGTAGCACTGCCAGCTGGTAGGTAAGTGACTTGCCCCCGCCCGTAGGTAACAGCCCAATGACGCTCTGAATTTGCAGGGCCCTGTTGAGAATTTCCAGTTGTCCCGGTCGGAAGTCAACCTTACGAAAGATAGACTGCAAAAAGTAAGTGAGTGCCTTCTGTTTTTGATCAGATTCTGCTATCCCACCGTAGTCGATCAAATCCGATGTATAAAATTGTCTTTTGGTATTGGCATGATGAGATGATCTGATGACGATCGAGTGCTGGTAGCGGATATCTGGGAGTTTGTACTTATGGACCTTGGACCGCATCAGTACTGAGATATCGATCAATACATCACAGGAATAGGAGGAAGGTACTTCTGATACTAAAAGAGTATCAATTCCTTTGTTCATTGCACTGGATTGAAATTCAGGCGTGGTAATGATCAAGAGTTCTATTTCTGGCAGTTGAAGTTTTTTGCCTGCCAGCTTAAATATATTCCAAAGTTGATTTCTCAGGTCTTCTATTGCCCATTGGGCACAGGGTACATCCCGCTCGTAAATAGCAATTTTCCAGGTAGGAGCTTCAATCTTCAATACTCCTGTGATCATGAGTTCAAGAAGTACCTTCTGTATTCGGGCAATGGCTACCGGACTCAGTGCTAGTTGTAAACCATTCAGCCTATTTGGATCAAATTGTTTATTGTTGAAGTTTTTGGAGAGTATCTCTACATAGGATTCTTTAACTAGTTTTTCTATGG
>NZ_JBKKKY020000226.1:0-928 GCF_046613545.2 Aphanothece microscopica RSMan92
CCGAAGAGGCGCTGCGCCTGCGCGCCGCCGATCCCGCCGTCGACGCCGCCCTGCGCCAGGTCTTCCGCGCCTCCGCCCTCGGGCAGGCCCCCCGGCCGCGCGTGCCCGCCGTCGCCGTGGGCGCCTACCGCAGCACCGATCTCCGGCACGACCTGGGCGCCAGCCTGCGGTCCCTGCCCGCCCGCAAGGCCGCGTTCCGCGTCCAGGGCCGGACGCCCGCCGAAGCCGCCAGCGGCGCCCCCATCTACCGCGCGCCCCGCCTGCCGGTCCCGCTGGCCGACTACATGGTCCGCATCGCGCCCGAGGCGCTGATCTCCGGCGCGCAGGACCTGCCCGACAACACGATCACCTTCTTCGAAGAACGGCGCAGCTTTGTCGAAAGCCTGCTTGCGGGTGCCAACCACGCGCTGAACGACGAACTGCGCTGGCGCGGCTTTGCGACCGACCTGCGCGGCACGCCCCTTGCCCGGTTCTGGAACCGCGGCGCCCCGCCCGCAGACCGGACCCGGGACGACATCGGCCCGATCACCGGCTGGACAGGCCCGCTCGGCCGCCAGCCCGACCCGGCCAATCCCGACGGCACGCGCCGCCTGGTCGTCGTCATCAAGGGCGATGTGGTGCGCAAGCTCGACCAGCCCATCCTGCGCATCGACCTCTGCGCCACCCCCGACTGGACCGACACGCCGCAGACCTCGCGCTATCCGGTGTTCTCGGGCAAGCTCCGCGCGGACACGGCCTATTACGGCTTTGACGTCGCACGCGCGGCGATCCTGGCGCGCGACCGCATCGACCGCGCCTTCTTCGTGATCCTCGAACCGCGCGGCCGGTTGCGCTTCGGGCTCGACGTGGGCCATCGCGCGGCCCGCGACCGGCGGGCGCAGGGCAGCCCCCGCGGCGCGGTGGCCACCTGGGACGACCTCGGCTGGCA
>NZ_JBKKKY020000227.1:0-923 GCF_046613545.2 Aphanothece microscopica RSMan92
CAAGGGCCCCCGCTCCGGCGAGCAGGCTGCGACGCGATGCGATCATGGGCGGCCTCCGGGCGTCTGGTTGGTGTCCCCGCCGGCGAGGTCGTGGTGGGCCATGGCGAGGAAGCGCAGCGCGAAAGCGCTGGCGATATCGCGCACCGCGATGCGGGTGCGCCCGTCCACCACCCGCACGCGGGTCTCCAGCACCGCGCCGCGCAGGTTCGGGTCCGGGTGATCGGGCGGGAAGCGGTTTGCCAGCACCCAGGAGAGCGCCCGCTCGATCGGTTGGTCGAAGCCTTCAACGCCGTAATCGCGCAGCCGCAGCCAGAGAATGCCGGAGTAAGCGGTCGCCGACCCCGTGATCGACATGCGCAGGGCCGTGCCGTCCGCGCGCAGATCATAGGGGATCGTCCCGTCGGCGCGCATCACGCGGGCCATGAAGCGCCCGGTACGCGCTGCGCCCTCCAGAAACGCGCGGTCCTGGGTCAGGCGATAGGCCTCCAGCAGCGCTTCGGCGTTCCAGACGTTGAAGCGGGGATGGACCTGGCCGGTCGTGGGATCGTTCGGCTCGAACGCCATCCAGAGGCCGTTCTCGTCCTGGCGCTTCAGCGCGGCGTAGGCCTGCGCAATGAACCGATCGCACCAGACCCGCTCGCCGGTATGTCGGCACATGTCGGCGAAAAGGAAGCCTTCGATGTTCGGCCGCGCGGTCTGGGTGATCGTGGGCGAAGCGACCCCCGGATGGGTGGGCGAGCGGTCGGTGATCACCGCGCCCGTCGCGGGATCGACGAAATTGTAGAACAGCCCCTCCCCGCCCGGGACCGTCTCCGGCACGCGCGTATTGGCCCAGAGCCAGGCGCCGGAACGGGTGGCGGCGTCGGCGTAGCGCGCATCGCCCGTGGCGCGGGTGAGCGCAAAGAGGCCGGGCGTCCCGTCTG
>NZ_JBKKKY020000228.1:0-922 GCF_046613545.2 Aphanothece microscopica RSMan92
GCAGCGGCTGGCGGTGGTGCGCCCGCTGACCGAGGCCGAGCAGAAGGCGATGATGGAGCAGTTCCTTGCCCAGGCGCGTGCGGCGCAGGGTGCCAGCGCCCCGGCGACGCCTGCCCCGGCCGAAGTCCCCGCCCCTGCCGCGCAGGCGCCCGTCATGCCGGTGGCCGATGTGGCCGACCTGCCCGAGAACTGGGCCGACACCGGCCGCAACGACCCCTGCCCCTGCGGGTCGGGCAAGAAGTTCAAGCACTGCCACGGGCGCATCGCCTGACCCATCCTGCCGGGGCGGTCCTGCGCCGCCCCGGCCGAAACATTCCCCGCTTTCGCCACGACGCCGCCGCGTTTCGCCAGCATTGGTCGACCCCGTGGTGTGAATGGTGGAATGGTGATCATGCGAGTGATTCGGACGATCGCGCTGGGCACGGCGGTGGCGACAATGGCGCTGGGCGCCGGCCACATGGTCCAGACACGCGCCGGGACGGATGCCGTGGAACGCGCGCGGACCGCGCCGGCACCGTGGGAATCCAAGGACATCCCCAAGAACATCGTGACGCTGTCGGCAGGCCCTTCAACGGCTGCCGCCGCCGCACCTGTCCCTGACCCCCAGCCTGTTCTGGCACCCGAACCGGTGGCGGCGCCCGACTGCACGCCCGGCCTGCGCGTGTCCGCCGCACCCGGGGCGCTGCTGGACGTGGCGCTGACGGCGCCCTGTGATGGCGGCGCGCGTGTCGTGCTGCGCCATGGCGGGCTGGCCGTGACGGGGCGGCTGACCAATGCGGGCCAGTTGTCGGTGCTGCTGCCCGCGCTGGATGCCGCGGGCGACGTCTCGGCCATCCTGCCCGGCGGCGGCGGGCTGGTTGCCGCGGCGCCGGTGGACCTGTCGGCGGTCGAACGATTTGCCGTGCAATGGTCGGGCGCCGAT
>NZ_JBKKKY020000229.1:0-917 GCF_046613545.2 Aphanothece microscopica RSMan92
GCGACGATGGCGTCTGGTCGCGCGAAGCCCGGCCGCTCGCGGTGCGCGCGCCGGATCTCGCCCCGCTTTACACCGAGCATGGCCAGCGCGACATCGCCGTCATCCCTGTGACGCCGCCGGACCATGCCGAGGCGGCCGCGATCGACATCACGATGCTCGCCGATGTCGACACGTTCGCGATGAATGATATCCGGCCCGGCGACGAGTTTCTGTGCCTGGGCTATCCCAAAGGGATTACGGCCAATGACGCGGGCTTTCCGATCCTGCGGTCCGGCCGGATCGCCTCCTATCCTCTGTCCCCGCCCACGCAGTATCCCACCTTCCTGATGGATTTCGCGGTCTTTGCAGGCAACAGCGGCGGGCCAGTCTATATGGCGGAGCGGGCGCGGCGGCGGGCGGGATCGCTGGAGTTCGAAAACGCCCAGTTCATCGCCGGCATGCTGGCCCAGCAGGTCGTCCTGACCGAAGAGCGCCTCGAGATCGGCATCGTGATCCACGCCATGTATGTGCGCGAGGCCCTGCAGAAACTGCGCGTGGCCCCACTCAACGCGGCGGTGGCCTAGGCTCTAGAGCGACGCAAGCCGGGCGTAGCGCCGGATCTCTGCGGCCGCCACATCCTCGTCCCGGCGGGTTTTCTTGCGCGGCGCCGCAGGCTGGTAGGCGACCGCCGCATGCTCCTCGCAATAGACCTTGCCGTCGGCGGTGTGCTTGCCGCAGAAGCCAAAGCCGGGCGAGCCGGGGTCGCCCACCGGCCATTTGCACATGCCGGGCTTCAGACCCAACACGTCGACGGTGGCCACATCGTCGCTGAGGCGCGGGCTGGGGCGCGCGGCGAGCGGCGCCGGGGACGGCGCAGCGACCGGGACAATCGCGATCGTGCGGGGCGGCAGTCCGGGCGAGGCCGGCGTGACGATCCG
>NZ_JBKKKY020000230.1:0-907 GCF_046613545.2 Aphanothece microscopica RSMan92
GGTCGAGAGCGACGCCCGTGGCATTGGCGACGGCGACGACTTCCAGGGCCAGCGCCGTCCTCTCCGCGCGCAAGGGCGCTTCCAGGAACAGGGCGCGGAGCGTTGTGCGGCGAACCGCGCAGAGCGGCGATGTCATGCAGTTGAAGACGAGCTTGGTCCAGCGCGCGGCGGGCATGTCATCCACCGCTTCGGCCTTGTCGATCTGGCCGAGCAGGGTGGCCAGCGCGTGGATGCGCGGCGTGGCCGGGCCGGCGACCTCGCCGAGGCGGAAGGTCGCGGCGCCGCCATCATGGCGATGCCGATGGCGCTTCATGCGAGCGGGCTCCACCAGGTTCGCGAAAAGCCCGGTGACGATGCAGCCCATGACGCGATCCGCGCCGAGCCGCCGGGCGAGCTCGATATCGGCCAGCGCGTTCAGCGTGACGAGGTAGGGGCCGGCGTAATGCGCCTCCACGCTCGCCAGCGCGGGATCGGCGTCGGCGAGCTTGGTGCAGAGGAGGGCGAGGCGCGGATTGAGCCCCGCGATCTGCGTGGCATCGTCCAGCATCGGCAGGTCGATGCGGAAATCGCCCGATGGTTCCTCCACCGTCAGACCCTGGGCGCGGATCGCGTCGCGGTTCGGCGTCCAGCTTTCCAGCACGGCGACGCGTTCGCCGACGCGCGCCAGATGTGCGGCCATGTAGCCGCCGACCGCGCCGGCGCCGATGATGAGCAGCGGGCCGGCCTGCTGGTTGTCGTTCATTCGCGAGGATCCTTCGCCATGACCCCATCCTGTCAGTCGCGCGCGGTGCTGTCATGACCCATGGCAAGGGCGAGGCGCGGGAATGGGTGCGCGCGGCGCTGCGTGGCTATCTCGCGGTGCTCTACACACCCTATGATGAATCGGGCGCGCTGGATGAGCCGGGCC
>NZ_JBKKKY020000231.1:0-906 GCF_046613545.2 Aphanothece microscopica RSMan92
TAGCGGCGCAGGGTGAGGGTCGCCCCGATCGTGCGCTTCTCGCCGAGGAAGGTCGCATACTGAGACGAGCCGACGCCGCCGGTGCCGACCAGCCACAGCGAGCTGGCGACATATTCTTCATCCAGCAGGTTCTTGCCCCAGATCTGAAGATCGAAGCTGTCGCCGCGCAGACCGAACGAGCCGTTGAGCAGCGAGCGCTCCGGCGCGAAGGTCACGTTGGTCTCGTCCACATACATCTTGGACTGATAGGTCAGGTCGAGGCGGCTGTAGAAATCGACCGTGTCGAACAGCGGCCGCTCGTAGTTCACCCCGATCACGCCGTCCCAGGGGGCGGTGCGCTCCAGTTGGTTGCCGCCGATGGCGCCGTTGGCGGGGCAGACGGTGCCGTTGCAGACCCGCGCCAGACGCACGCGGTCGGAGACTGCGCTGTCGATATAGGTGGCGTCATTGTAGGCGAGACCGAAGTTCACGCTCAGATTGTCTGTGATCAGCCATTCGCCGTCGATTTCAGCGCCGCGCACTTCCACCCCGCCGATATTGCCCACGACCGTAAGCAGGATGGCGAACGTGGTGGGCAGGGTGCCGTCGGCGCCGAGGCGCACGGCGTTGTTCTGAAGGTTCTGCCACTCGGTGTAGAAGATGTTGCCGTTCAGGCGCAGGCGGCCGTCGAGCAGGATGTTCTTGGAGCCCAGCTCGTAGGTCCAGTTTTCTTCCGCTTCCCAGCTACGCTGACCCACGAAGGGCGTCTTGCCGTTCAGACCGCCGGACTTCACGCCCTTGGCGATGGAGCCGTAGATCGACCGCTGCTCCGCCCAGTTCCAGGTGAACGAGACCCGCGGCACGAAATAATCGTTGGAGCGAGTCTGCGTCCAGGGATTGGCCGAGATTGGCCCGCGGAAAGCGGCG
>NZ_JBKKKY020000232.1:0-895 GCF_046613545.2 Aphanothece microscopica RSMan92
CCAGTCGATCCTCGACGGCCAGGGCCGCGTGATCAACACCTGGGCTGATGTGCTGAACCGCGCTGGCCTGGGCATGGAAGTGATGCACGAGCGCAACGCTCACAACTTCCCGCTCGACCTGGCCGCTGCGGAAGCCACCCCCGTGGCGCTGACCGCCCCGGCGATCGGCTGAGGCTGAACAGCCCGGCTGAGGCTTACGCCTCAGGATCAACAACGGAATCCCGCTGGCCCCCCTCCCACGAGGGGGGCTTTTTTGTGGTCGCCGTCCGGCTCGGGATCCGCTCCTGCAGTGACGCGCTCCTGCAGTGACAATTCCAGGCAGGTCAGAGCCACCTCCCTAGGGTTCGGGGCACTGGCCTGGCAACGCCCGCGCTCGCATGTTCGCCTCGATCACCCTGTTCACGATCATGCTGGCCCTGGGGATGGGCCTGAACCCTCAGGCTCTGGTCCGGATCCGCCAGCGCCCGGGGCTGTTCCTGAGGGTGCTGCCGGCCTCCTGCCTGCTGCTGCCGCTGGTGGCCCTGGCTCTGCTGCATCTGCCGGTCGGCCAGGGACTGGGGCCCTCCACCCGGATCGGCCTGGCCCTGATGGCCGTGTGCCCCAGCGCCCCCCTCACGCTCCGCAAGGCCGGCCAGAAAGGTGGAGACCGGGAACTGGCGGCGGTGCTGCAGGTGAGCGCCGCCATCAGCGCCATCGTCTCGGTGCCCGTGATGGCCGATGTGTACCGGGCGGCCTACGCCACCACAGCCTGGGACATCGGCCCCCTGGAGGTGGCCCTGCAGGTGGGTCGCACCCAGGTGCTGCCGTTGCTGGTCGGCATGGCGATTCAGGGGTTCAAGCCCGATCTGGCCAACCGGATCGAATCCCCCCTGAACAAGTTGGCCAATGGCCTCTT
>NZ_JBKKKY020000233.1:0-895 GCF_046613545.2 Aphanothece microscopica RSMan92
CTGTAATACCAGCGCCTTCGAGAAAGGTGAGATCGTGATTGGATTCCATGACGTCCAGAAGAACATCATTCCATATCAGCATCACGATAGTGCTGTTAACGATCAACAGCCCGCCGATGCAACACAGGTAGATGATCGAGCGGGCTGTTGGAGAGTTCAGCATCGGCATTGCGCCGGAGGTGTCCTAGTTTTCGTTTACTGTGTCGTACAGCTCCTGCAACTTCTTGCGCAGGTGCAATACGGCGTACCGTTTCCGGGCAAGCAGCGTGTTAATGTTAACGCCAGTTGCTTCGGACATCTCTCTAAACGAAACACCTTCAAATTCATTTTGGACGAAGACCCACTTCTGTTCTTCGGGAAGCTCTTCGAGTCCCGTCAGGACGGCTTCCCAAATGGTCTTCCGTACCAGATCGTGTTCGGGGTTGTATGAGAAGTCGCCAAGGAAGCGCTCAACATGATCAAGGCCTTCGTCCTTCTGATCGTTGGAGCCAAGGTCGGTGAAATTGTCGGCGCGCTTTTTCCTGTACGAATCGATGATCCGGTTTCGTACGGATGTGAATACCCACGAGGCAATGTTCTCTATGGGCTTGTTAACGTCCGCCGAAGCGGCAAGCACGTTGGCGAAGACATCTTGAAGAATGTCCTCAGCTTCCTCCTGACTGCGAACTCTCTGGCGAATGAAGCCAAGATACTTCTTGCGGTCGTTGCGGAACAGCTGTTCGATTTGCAGGGCGAGGTCCATAGAATCGCTCCCTTCTGACTGATATTGAAGTTGTTGACGAACCTTTGCAGCAACTGGCGTATAGCCAGTTTTCCGGACAAACTCTTGAGTGCGCATGGCTGCTCCTGCTACAGTTGTGACAAATTGACGCACAGTGTCGTTGTGAACTGTCGT
>NZ_JBKKKY020000234.1:0-889 GCF_046613545.2 Aphanothece microscopica RSMan92
GCGATGGCTCGCGCTCAGGCGTCCTTGTGCGAACCCAAGGACGCCGATGGTTTGTTCCTTCAGCCCTGGGATTGCATCATTGACGCCCTCATCGGCGTAGGTGGGGGATTGCCACTCCGTTCCGACGTTTCCCGGCTATGTCGAATGATGAATGAAGCGGTCGGGCTCAAGGTTGCCATTGATGTCCCAACAGGATTGGACGCCGAAACGGGTCAGGCCGATGAGGACGTATTCCGGGCAGATATCACCATCGCCTTGGCCGCCCAGAAGCCAGGACTGTACCGCAGGATGGGGCCAACCGTCTGCGGTATAATCCACCGCGGTTCCATTGGAGTCTCTCAGGCAAATGTCGATGCCTTTGCACTACCAATGTCGATTCTCGAAAAGGGTGATGTTAAATCCCTGCTGCCTCGACGCTTGGAGCGTTCATCCAAACACGACTTCGGTCGGGTGCTTGTCGTTGGTGGTTCTCGCTCGATGCCAGGTGCTCCGTCACTTACGGCTCATGCAGCACTGGCCGCAGGCGCTGGCCTTGTTGAAATAGCAGCTCCTCTGATTCACCCGGCAACACCGCGGGAAGTGATGCCCACGGTGGTGCCAGCAAATGTCGATGGCGTATTGGGTAGGCAAGCTTTGGACGTACTCCTGCACCGTGCGGAGCCCGCCGATGTTGTTGTCATTGGTCCAGGTATGACCCGTTCGCCTGACACACTCGACCTTATCGTCGCTTTTCTTCATGGAACAACGGTGGAGCGCATTGTGATCGATGCTGATGCTCTGGCGGTATGTGCGGAGTTCCCAAAGGACAAGCGACTCATTCTGACGCCACATGTGCGGGAGTTTGCGGCGATGACGGGCCTCCCTCTTGATGCCCTTCAGGAGGACGCTG
>NZ_JBKKKY020000235.1:0-886 GCF_046613545.2 Aphanothece microscopica RSMan92
CCCTGGATAATGCAGCCCCGCGCGGGAGCGACGGCGGTCAGATCCGTCACGAACTGCACCGCGATCGCCGCTGCCGCCCGCACCTCCGCGCTGCCGTCCTCCGACACCCAGCGCGTATAGGTGACGCCGCCGGCATCAACGGTGCCGGCATCGGTCCAGGCATCGTTGAACAGCCGCAGCCAGTCCCCGGCATTGCCATCGACAGTCACGATGGCGACGCCGTTGACGCGCTGTTCCGTCAGCGCCAGCACCGCCAGCCTGTCGATCACCAGGATGTTGTCGCCCGACCCCGTCAGGTCGATCCGCTCCACGCTGTCGATGCGCGGCATCGGGTTCGCGGTCAGGTCGAGCGTCACGTCCGCGCCGCCGATCGCCAGCGTATCCGTGCCATTGCCGCCATGGACGCGACGGAAACCCGCATCGGCGGCCACCAGGCGATCATCCCCTGCGCCGCCGCTGAACGCATCCAGCCCGCCGCCGCCCGTCAGCGTGTCATCGCCCGCGGCACCGATCAGCATCTCCGCCGCTGCCGTGCCCGTGGTGGTCACGGGCGCGGTGGAACCCCCGAACGCCCCGCCGAACACGACATAGCCCTCGCCGGCCCAGAATCCGGCATCCTCGCCGTTGGGGGCGCCGACGATCAGGTCGTCGAACCCGTCGCGGTTGACATCCCCGGCCGCGGAGACGCTTCGGCCCGCACTGTCGGCCGGCATATCGCCCTGGATGATGAAGCCCTGCGCGGGGCTGAGCGTCGTCAGGTCGATCACCTGCCGCCCGGCACCATCCGCCACGCCGAAGCCGCCGGCCGCGCCGAACACCACATAGGCTTCGCCCGCGCCGTCGCCGCCGTCATCGCCCGCTGGCGCGCCGATGATCAGGTCGGCGA
>NZ_JBKKKY020000236.1:0-881 GCF_046613545.2 Aphanothece microscopica RSMan92
GATTGCGAGCGGGATCAGGGGGGCAAGGGGCAGGGGCATGGCGACCTCCGGGTTCTGCGGCGACTGTAGGGGCGGAGGGGGCCAGCTGTAAACGGTCGTGAAGGGTGTCCACGGTGGACAAACGTCAGAGTATCAATGATTGCAATGGCTTGGCTGCGGACGGTAACGGAAAATTAACGCGTGGTTCTTAGCCGTGGTCTGAGGTCACTGGGCTGCTCCTGCGCTGCGACTTCCTCTACGCGTCGCGACCCCAGCGAAGAGTGACGAAGTCAAAGGCGGGCGCTGTGGTCCGCATTCCCCAGCCAGTCGTTCACGGCCCGGGCCATCGCCTCGGGCTTGTTGCCGCTGGTGTAGTAGCTGGTGAAGGGCACGGTCTGCGGCGGATCGGCCAACTGAAGCTCGGTCCGGTACGTATTGCCATCACTGTCGTAGGAAACGCCGACGCTAGCCGTCTTCAGCCGCCCCAGCGGGTGGCTTTCCGTGCTGAGCCCACGGACCGAGCGCATCGTCCGGGTCAGCTGACCGCTGGAACGGTCCAGCGTCAGCCGCACCCGCCGCACCATCAGCGCAGCGATCAGAACCGGAATGCCACCGCCAAACATGGCAAGGAAGGCTCCGCCCAGGATCTCTCCATCGCCCATCATCGCCAAGCCGCCGAAGATCATGGCCAGGGCCATGCCGATCAGCATCAGTCCAAGAAACCAGGGGCGATCTTCGAGAACGAGCAGCGTGTCGGACCGGTGAATGATCTTCATCGTACCCCCTGCACCGCAACCGTGGGCATGGTGCCATGCGTGCAGGCGGCCGACAACGCGGGTGCCTCAGCCCAGATCGCGGCGGATCAGGGCCGCGATCTCTTGCGCGGCGACATTTCCCTGCGA
>NZ_JBKKKY020000237.1:0-881 GCF_046613545.2 Aphanothece microscopica RSMan92
TCTGCTTCGTGGCGCATGCGATCCAGATCCAGCCTATGCATGGCGGCCGCAAGTGTGGCTGCGATGCGCTGAAGAAACTCGGCCTCGTCGTCGCCAATCCGTGGTTGATCATCACGCCGTACGAGAAGTGCCGCTCTCGTTACCCCAGCATAGGCGGCGGGATAGCAGGTAGCCGTACCAGAAGCCAAGGTGAAGGTGCCGCGGCCGGCCACGCTTCCAGAACGTAGTACCCAGGCTGCCAGCTCAAGCTCGGCGGTATCAGGTCTCCAGCGATTGCCTTCAGGTACGTCCGGATCGCCCATTGCACCCTTGCAGACTACTGCGATCGTGGCGTGCAGCGCCTCGGCCACAAATGGAACGGTTAGGGAAATCAAGTCCGCTTGCGTTGTTGCCGATGACGCCAGCGACGCGTAGTGATACATTGATTCGGCCTGCCGTTCACGGTGTTGCAGGTGTCTCATTCGCGCCCTGTGCTGGGCCGTTTTTACGGATGCTATTCCGCTACCGACAAAAAAGGCCACAAACAAAAGGAGGTCTTCCAGGGCCGTGATGGAGAGTGAGAACCGTGGAGGAATGAATAGGAGATTCCAAACGAGTGCCGATGCGATGGCGCTGGTGAGCGCTGCCCTTCGTGAAACATACCAAGAGGCCACGAGTGATTGGAGCAGGAGGATGCCTCCGGCACCTCGATATCCGACATGATCTTCGGCAACCAAGAGCAGGGTTGTAGTGATCAAGAGCACGCTGCTGATCAGGATCCAGTCCCGAACCGTGGCTGGCTCCTTGCGCCCGTCATTGGGTTGTGGTCCCTTGGTGGGAGGGTTCGTTCTCAGCACGATGATCGAGGCATGAAGGTCCGCAGCCACAAGGCCAGTAAGGAT
>NZ_JBKKKY020000238.1:0-875 GCF_046613545.2 Aphanothece microscopica RSMan92
GGTTCCGCCGCCGGGAAGTGGATTTCGAAACCTCCGAGGCGCCGGGCACCATCGTCGTCGATACGCAAAAGCGTTTTCTCTATCACGTGCTGGGGCAGGGCCGCGCCATGCGCTATGGCGTGGGCGTGGGCGATGACGGCAAGACCTGGACCGGCCGTGCGGTGGTCCGGCGCAAGGCGGAATGGCCGGTCTGGCGGCCGACGACCGAACACGTCGCGCGCTGGCCCAAGCTCGAGAAGTTCCGCAAGGACGGCATGCCGGGCGGGCGGGAGAATCCCATGGGCGCCAGGGCGCTCTATCTCTATCAGGGCAAGATCGATACGCTTTACCGCATCCACGGCACCAACAAGCCGAAGGGCATCGGCCGCAGGGTGACGTCCGGCTGCCTGCGCATGCTCAACGTCGACGTCGTCCATCTCTATGAGCGCGTGGAGATCGGCACCGAAGTGCTTGTCACCTGAAAATAAACAACCAATCCGCCGGAGACCTGCTCCCCATGCCGATCACGCGACGCCGCCTTCTCCTTGCCTCTCTCGCTGCGTCCGCAGGCCTGCCGTTGATGTCTGCGCGAGCGCAGGAGGGCGAGCCCTTCCCCGTCAGTGCTGCCGACGAGCGCAAGATCGAATACAAGTACCGCCGCCGCGAAATCGATTATGAAACCGCGGAGCCGCCGGGCAGCATCATCGTGGACCCGCGCAAGCGCTTCCTCTATTTCGTGCTCGGCAACGGCAAGGCGATCCGCTACGGCGCGTCGGTCGGCAAGGCCGGGCGCACATGGTCGGGCGGCGCCACCATCGGCCGCATGGAGAAGTGGCCGACCTGGACGCCGACGCCGGAGCACATCGCCGAATATCCGAAGCTGGTGAAGTGGCAGC
>NZ_JBKKKY020000239.1:0-869 GCF_046613545.2 Aphanothece microscopica RSMan92
GTCCGTGACGGGCTGGGCATATTGGCGATCAATGGATGCCGTTTGCACGGAGCCATTGAAGGACGCCACCAGGCTGGACGAAAGTTCGGTTCTGGCATCGGCAGTGAGGTTCAAGCGGCGCTCTGCGCGGGATTCGACGGCCAGGTCGGCAGCGGCACCCACTTGCGTAAAGAAGTCGCGCCGGAGTGACGTCCAATGGGCGTCAAGCCGCAGGGCTGCCCCTTCGCCAAGGTCTCGCTGCGCCTGGGCCCGTAGGTCCACGTCGGTATTCGTCCGCAATGCATCCATGCGATGGACATCGACCAAACCGTTACCCTGCAGCCGCCATTCGTCCAGCTGAACGTCCGTCAGGCGGGATCGAAGTCCGGCCAACAACCCCGACGCTCGCTGCCCGATCTGCGTCGTTCGCTCTGCTCCCGAGAACATCTCGACGTCCGCCTCCATGGTAGGACGCCATCGTAGACCAGCAACTCCATTCAACCGCTCCAGTGATGCCAGGCCAACACTACGGCTATCCACGGATGTCGTCCATGACTGGCGCACCAACGCCGACAATCCCGCAATCACCGGTATTTCCAACCCTACGTGCAGGAACTGATCGTCCCGCACCGCTGTCGTGCTCGTGCGGAACATCGTTCCACGATAATCATTCACGACGCGGAATGCCCCCTCAAACACCGGCAGAACAAGGTCCAACTTACCAGTGAATACAAACGTGTTGGCAATCTTGTCCATCCCTACGTACGCAGTATTGCCACCATTGTACGTAGCATCGTACAGTAGTGGTGATACTTGTTGCGATGTAACAAATGGCACCCTAATTAAGGCCAAGGCAACACCTATCAATATGGTTATAGCGTTGCTTTTCA
>NZ_JBKKKY020000240.1:0-865 GCF_046613545.2 Aphanothece microscopica RSMan92
ATCGCATCGTTTCGGGAGACATCCCCCCAGCCGTAGTCGTTCCCAACAACGGCACGCACACGGTCGTCATCGAATACCTCGCAGATCAGGAGACATCCGATCCCCGCACGGATTTCGATCTGGACACGATGATCGTCAAAGCCGGCTGTTCGGAGTTTACGATGGCAATGAGTGGTATTGCCGTTATGCCTCGGATGACGGTTGCGGACTGGGATGCCGGTACGCGGGGTCTCAATGATCGCGTCTGCTTGGACAACGGTTTGCGTATCACCAACCCTGGTACCGACACCCTCGTTATCACGGCCATCAACAGCGTATCGGGAGGCTTTACCCTTTCGAATCCGACCAACCCACCGCTGCCTATTCGTATTCCCCCCGCAGTCTTCGCGCCTGCCAATGTCGTGTTGCTGCGTACGGCCTGTTTCGAAAGGAGCACGGTAGGCGGCGAGAACATTGAGGTGACGTTTACGACAAACCTACCCCAGTATGCTCCCGCCATAACGGCGGAACCCGACGCTGTTCGCGACACGGTATCGGCATGGAGCGGTCGCACGCAAGCACCAGGTCCGTTCATCAAGGGGCATGCGTTTGGCACGATTCGTCAAGGATCACAGCGGGACTTCGTTGCCGCAACGCCTTCGGCCACAACGGACCTTGTCACCTATAATACAGGTACAGCGCCGATCAATCTGACGGCAATTCGTTTCACGGAGTCACAGAACGAATTCTGGCCAGCAGGTTCCAATGATGCGAATTACATCTTCAAGATTGTTTCTTCGACACTCAATGGCACACCCGTTTCGTTCCCACAAGCACTTACGAGCGACGGCAATGGCAATCCGGTGGATGTCGTGGCTATCCGCGT
>NZ_JBKKKY020000241.1:0-865 GCF_046613545.2 Aphanothece microscopica RSMan92
CGCGATCGCCGGATCGACATAGAAGATCACCGGCAGCTCAGCGGTCTCGCCAGGCTGCAAGGTCTTGTCCTGGAAGCAGAAGCATTCAAGCTTCATGAAATACGGCCCCGCCTTGTGGGGCGTGACATTGTAGGTCGCGACCGCCGTGACAGGCCGGTCGGACGTATTGGTGACGCGATAGAAGGCGAGCGCGTTCTCGCCGACCTTCACGCGAATATCCGGCTGCTCGGCCCGGAAAGCCCAATCGATCCCGTCAGCGGTATTGGCGTCGAAGCGGATGGTGACCTCGCGGTCCAGCACGCGCGATGCGGCCTGCTCGGCGATCCGGGTCGTGCCGCCAAAGCCGGTGACCTGGCAGAACAGCTCATAGAGCGGCACGGCGGCATAAGCTGCGCCAAACATGGCGAGCGGCACGGCCGCAGCCGCGATCATCACCCGGCGATTGCGCTTTGCGGGGGCGGACGCGGGCTCGGTCATGGCTCAGAAGGGCCGGCTGAGGATGGCCCCGCCGATGCGGGTGACCGTGATGAAGAAGACAAGCGCCATGAAGGCGGCAAGGGCGATGGCGAGCGCCAGATTGCGCCGCTTGCGTGCGCTCTCCTGAGCCGATGTCAGGGCGGCGTAACCCTCGACCTGCGCGTGGGGACCCTTGGGGGCGGGCGTCATGGCGACACCGGCAGATGCAGGCCGAAGCCATGCTCGGCAAGCAGCGCGGCAAACACGCCGGCGAGATAGAGCAGGCTGAAGGCGAACAGATCGCGCGCCGCCCGGTTGCCGGCGCCCACGGCATAGAGCGTCTGCTCATCGGCGCTGGAGCGGCTCTCGCCGGCCTGACTGCGGTAGACCCGCCAGGCCAGCAGCACGA
>NZ_JBKKKY020000242.1:0-864 GCF_046613545.2 Aphanothece microscopica RSMan92
TGCACGGCCGCGGCGGGTCGGCGGCGGACCTCCCGACCCTGCTGGACCACGCGGGCCTGCCCGATGTGGCGGCGATCGCGCCGCAGGCGCCGGGCAACAGCTGGTGGCCCACGTCCTTTCTGGCCCCCGCGGCGCAGATGGCGCCCTTCGTGGCGCAGGGCGTGGCCGCGGCGCAGGCCGCGCTGGCGGCGCTGGAGGCCGAAGGCATCCCGCGCGACCGGCTGTGGCTTTGCGGCTTTTCGCAGGGCGCCTGCCTGGCGCTGGAAACCTTTGCCCGCGCGGGCGAGGGGCTCGCGGGCGTCTTTGGCCTGTCAGGCGGGCTGGTGGGGCGGGACGATATCGGCACGCCCAGCCCGGGGCTTTATGGCCATGCCGACAAGGACCTGACCTATCCAGGCCGCCGCGACGGGGCGCGGGTCTGGATGTCGGTGCATGAACGCGACCCGCATATCCCGCTGCGGCGCGTGCAGGACAGCGCCGCAGCGCTGGCCGCGATGGGGGCGCAGGTGGAAACGACGATCCACCCCGGCGCGGGGCATGGCGTGATGCGCGCCGATATCGCGGCCTTGCGCGCGGCCCTGAACGGGTAAGAGCGGGGGCCAGCCCCCGCACCCCCGGGATACTTGCAGACAGAAAATGAAGACCGCGGAAGCTGTGTCATCTTCTGTCTGCCGGTGTCCCGCCAGCCGCGCGGCCGGGCGTCAGCCCATCCATGTCGCAGGCATCAGGCCGCGCAGCGCGTTGCCCCCCCAAAGGCGCACATGGGGCCGGTCTGCGGCGGGCAGGACTACCTCATGGCCCTGTCCTGCTGCCAGCATCTCGGCCCGCAGCACGCCCGGAAGAAGGCACGAGGTCAGGGGGGGC
>NZ_JBKKKY020000243.1:0-862 GCF_046613545.2 Aphanothece microscopica RSMan92
GGCGTGCGGGCCGGCGTGCGGTACTGATCCGGACTCCAGAGGGCGAAACGGCGCGCCCTATGCGCCATCAGCCCCCCTGCCACCCTCGACCGGGCGTTCCCCATGCCGGCGGGCCTGTCTATGGTCTCCCCCATGGGACCGTTCCGCACCGTCGCCGCGCTGGTGGCCGCCCAGACCACGCTGCAGATCGCGGGCGGGCTGTTCGGGGTGTGGCTGCCGCTCGTGATGAGCGGGCGCGGCTTTTCCGAGACCGGCATCGGCCTGGTGGCGGCGGCCTATTCGGTCGGCTTCATGGCCGGGGCCTGGTTCAGTCCGATGGCGCTCGCCCGCATCGGCCATATTCGCGCGTTCGCAGCCTGCGCGGCGATCTGCTGCGTGACCGCGCTGGCGCTCTATCCCGTTGATCATGCACTGCTTTGGGCGCTGAACCGGGCGCTGTTCGGGGCCGCCATCGCCATGCTGTTCGCGGCCGCCGAAAGCTGGATGACCAGCGTGACGCCGAAGGAACGGCGCGGCGACATCCTGGGCTTCTATCTGCTCTGCACCAAGGTGGCCTTGGCGGCCGGCCCGTTCATGATCGGGGAAGCGGCGCGCGACCCCAGCGCGGCCTGGCCGTTCATGCTGGCGGCAGGCCTGTTCGCGATGGCGCTTATTCCCGTGACCGCCACCAGCCAGGCCCAGCCACAGCCGCCCAAGGCCGCGCCGATCGCGCTGCGCCGGCTCTGGGGCCTGGCGCCAGCAGCGGTGACCTCCGCCTTCATGGCGGGCCTGATCAATGCGGGCGTCATGAGCCTCTCCCCGCTCTGGGCGCAGGCGCGCGCCGGGCCGGAAGCCGCAGCAGTGTTTCAGGCGGCGGCCTGGA
>NZ_JBKKKY020000244.1:0-856 GCF_046613545.2 Aphanothece microscopica RSMan92
AGCACACAGCGCCGCGATGAAAGCCCGCCTTGCCGCCCTCCTCGCCCATCCCCGCACCGAAGCCGTCATCACGGCGCTGATCCTGCTCAATGCGGTCACGCTCGGACTGGAAACCATCCCCGCCGCCATGGCGGCCGCAGGGCCGCTGCTTCTGGCCGCAGACCGGACCCTGCTCGCCATTTTCGTGATCGAGCTTGCCGCGCGGCTTTATGTGCAGGGCGGACGCTTCTTCCGGGATGGCTGGAACATCTTCGACTTCACCATCATCGCCATCGCGCTTCTGCCCGCGACCGGGCCTCTGTCGGTGTTGCGGGCGCTGCGCGTTCTGCGGGTGCTGCGGCTCATCACGGTGGTGCCCAGCCTGAAGCGGGTCGTAGGCGCGATGATCGCGGCCCTGCCGGGAATGGGCTCGATCGTGCTCTTGCTGGGGCTGGTGGTCTACGTGTCTGCAGTGATGGCGACCAAGCTGTTCGCTACAGAGTTTCCAGCCCAGTTCGGAGATTTGGGCCGCACCGCCTTCACCCTGTTCCAGCTCATGACGCTCGACGGCTGGTCTGGCGAAGTGGTGCGGCCCGTCATGGCCGAATACCCGCTCGCGTGGGTCTTCTTCGTGCCGTTCATTCTGATTTCCGCCTTCGTGGCGCTGAATCTCTTCATCGGCGTGGTGGTCAACGCCATGCAGGCCGAGGCCGAGCGCGAAGGCGAAACGGCCCGGGACGAAGCAGCCCAGCGCGACGCCGCCCTTGCCGAGGACATCAAGGCGCTGCGGGCCGAGATCGCCGCCCTGAACGCCGCGCTTCGCGCGGGGGCGCCACGTTCGCCGTAAGTTCCGCGCGAATCCGCAGGCGTGATTCGC
>NZ_JBKKKY020000245.1:0-854 GCF_046613545.2 Aphanothece microscopica RSMan92
GCGGGCGGCGGAGGCTGCGCTTGCGGAAGTCGCGGCGCTGCTGAACACGCAGCATGGCGGCGAATACCTGTTCGGCGGGTCGGATGTGATGTCGCCCCCGGTCACGGACGCCATGGGGATCGTCGGCGGGCCGATGGCGGCGGCGATCGCGACCGCGGTCGGCACGCTGGACGAGACCAATGCGGCGACCGTCCTGGCGGCGATCGACGCGGCATCGACCGATGCCGCGACAACGCCCTTCTCAACCTTCCTGGAGGGGGAAGGGACGACGGAGACCCGGCGCGCCTTGCAGGTGGCGGATGGGGAGCGTGTCGCCTTCGGCGTCTTCGCGCATCGCGACCAGGCGGATGAGGTGGCGGATTCCTGGGGCCGGCAATTGCTGCGCGGGCTGGCGACGCTGGCCTCCGTGACGACGGCGCAGGCGCAGATGGGCGATGGCTGGACCGGGCTGCTTGATGGCATCACCGCGACGCTGAACAGCGCGACCCGAGGCCTGGCGGCCGAACAGGGCGCGGTGGGCACGGCGCAGCAGCGCATCGCCGCGGCGGCGGAACGCCACGCCGATACGCTGGTTGCGCTGCGGACCCAACTCGGCAGCGTCGAGGAGGTGGACCTGGCGGAGGCCTCGGCCCTGCTGCGGGAGGTCCAGTCCCGCCTGGAGGCATCCTACGAGGTGACCGGCATGATCGCGCGGCTATCCCTTTCGGACATGCTGCGATGAGCGGGCAGGGTCCATGGCGGGCTGGTGAGGCGAAGGCGCGGGAGGGGTGCGGCCTTCAACCCTGGTTAAGCCCAGGCGTCCATGATGGGGGCGTGACGTGTGGTTCCGGCGGCTTGGCCGGGCCCCGCGTTGC
>NZ_JBKKKY020000246.1:0-851 GCF_046613545.2 Aphanothece microscopica RSMan92
CCAGTGGATGATGGTCCGCTCAGGCAGCCGGTTCTCCAGGCGCACGCGGAACCGCTCGCCGGGTTGTTGCACCAGTCCGTGACCGCCATCCGGGCGAAGAAGGCCCAGGACCGTCGCCGCGCGACCGTCGATGTCGAGCGTGCGTGACGTTGCACGGATCACCGTGGGCTCGGTGGCTGCTTCTGCCGGCTGACGGGCCGCACTCCAGATCGACAGGGGAAGTGCTGTGCCGCCGGCCATCAGGACGCGGCGTGAAAGGCTCATGGTTTTCGCTCCAATCAACAACCGGGAAAGTCTGCCCACCGTGAGACGACGCGGAATTGAACGCAGCGCGACAAAGTGTTTCCGCGTGATCACTCATCCGGCAGTTGGCACTCCCGACGCATCCCGCTCCCGGATGGTCGGGCCGGAGTCGCCCGGCGCGTTCCGCTGGAACCCGCCGTAGAGCGCCCGGAAAAGGAACTCATGCCACGTGTCGCGCATCTCCCTCGTCGCGCGCAGGGCTTGTGTCACCGCCGCGAGCGCATCGCGCTCGGCAAGTCGCAGGGTTGGGAACTTGTCGTTCCCGCCCGGTGCCCTTGCGGCGCGCACCGCATCTGCCATGACCGCGACGCCGCCCATCCAAGGTGCGAACCGCTCCGAAAGCAGATAACGGCTGACGCGCATCGGGTGCATCCAGCGCGCCATCGCGGCTGCCGCGGGGTTCGCTGCGGCCCGGATCCATGGCGAGACAAGGGCGCCATAGACTGCATCGTTCCACTTCGAGACCTCGCCGACGCGCTCGAAGGCGGCGGACGGAGGCTCGAAACGGAGGTCCTCGACCTGGCGCTCGACAAACCCGACGCTGTACT
>NZ_JBKKKY020000247.1:0-845 GCF_046613545.2 Aphanothece microscopica RSMan92
CGGCCCTCGTCTACGAGACGCAGCACTACACCAACGCCGCGATCCGCAATTACGCCGATGCGCTCTACTTCACCGTCACGGCGCTCACTACCACGGGCTTCGGCGACATCGTGCTCGAAGGCACGATGGGCCGCATGATCGCGGTCGTCATCATGATCTTCGGCGTGTCGCTGTTCCTGCGCCTCGTCCAGGTCACGCTCCGCCCCAACAAGGTGAACTTTCGCTGCCAAGCCTGCGGCCTCCTGCGCCATGATCGTGACGCCGTCCACTGCAAGGCCTGCGGAAACCTGCTCAACATTCCGGACGAGGGTGACTGAGGCGCGCGCGTTGCGCTAGCGCCCGGATCCGTTGATGCGCGGCCTCACCGCGAGGAGCGATCTCGAGGCGTTTTCCAGGCTGCTCTCCCAGCTTCCTGCGGAAACCGGCGTATAGCGCTCCACCTGGGGCTCATGCCCGCCCTGCCAGACCGCGCCCGTGAGGCGGGCTCCCGTATCGATGGCAATCGTCGAGGTGGTGATGTCGCCCTCGACCGCGGCACCGCTTTCGAGGTGGATGTGGCGGGCATGAATGGGCCCCTTCACAGCACCCCGAACCGTTACCTCATCGGCGGAGACGTCGCCCTCGATGACGCCATCGAGGCCCACCGTCAACCGTTGCGCCCGCAGCGATCCGCGCAGCGTGCCGTCGATAAGGATATCGCCGTCGCACTCGATATTGCCGGTCACATTCGTGCCGGACAGAATGACCGAGGAATGGACCGGGTCCACGGCTGGCGCCGGTGCGGGTTCCACCCGGTTGTCATTGCCGGCCGACTTTTGCTTACGGAAAAACAAGCGCACTTACAT
>NZ_JBKKKY020000248.1:0-844 GCF_046613545.2 Aphanothece microscopica RSMan92
AAAGTCGATATAGCTAGTCCCATAGGTATTATTTTTTGTTCCTTTAGTTCCCCAAGGTGGAGCAGCCGGATTTTGACCCTCCAAATTAACGTAGCCACATATCAAGCCTGGTTGTTTGGGGATAATGGATGCATAACCGAAGGGAGCCCCATTAAAGGCGCCGTCGAAGTTAGGCCCCCAATTAAAGGTAGCAGGGGTTACGTTCAGATAGTCAGAACGGCTAACCCAAATCCTCGTTTCTACCCCGGTTTCAACCCCTCCGTTTGTGAGCGAAACATTAAGTATCAAGTCCCCGATTTTCGTGATATTACCAGCACTATTAAACGTGAAGGCTGTATGCCCAAGTTGGGGGCCACCAGATGTAAATTTGCCATTAGTGTAGCGAACATCAGCAACCAGGAACTCAAAGTCCATGTAGGCATTCCCCCCCGGTTCAGCCCGATTGATTAGACCCACAAACCACAGGTCGTTTTTGTTTGCGTCGACATCGACATTTCTAAACATGTGGCCAGCCACATCAATCAGGTCAACTTTCCCCAGCACATTAGCTGGCCCCGGTGCCCAAATTGCTGGATCTTCGCCATTTTTACTTGCGTTGGTATAACTAGTCTGGTCTATTCCGCCTGTCCCACCAAACAAATCACGCGCCCACACAGCGTCAATAAGTATTTTTGATCTTTTGGTCACATTCCCAACCTTCACCACATCAGCCAAACTACTTAGCTCACCATTCATCCGGCGTTCATATACAGGGTTGGACTGGGTCTGAAGCAAGTTTTGAATTACCGAAGGATTTGACTGAATGATGGTACCTCTACCACTGGGACCCAAAAACCAATCATTG
>NZ_JBKKKY020000249.1:0-843 GCF_046613545.2 Aphanothece microscopica RSMan92
CGGGCGGGCAGGCTGGCCAGCTTCAGATGCATCATGTTGGCCACGGCCATGATCGCGGTGCTGTTGCGGGCCCAGATCTCGTCGACCGCATCATGGCCCAACCCCACATCTGCGATCAGCCCCAGCGCGCCCTTGGTGCGCTGGGTGGTCTCGGGAAAGCTGATGGCGATGCCCGCCACCACGCCCATCGCCGCGTTCTGGCGCACGGCGGCGGCCTCGTCCGCGCTCAGCCGGCCCGCGCGCAGGTCCTCCTCGACCCAGCGCCAGGTGGTGGCGCCGGTGTTGTGGGTGATCCAGCGCCAGACCGGCGTGCGGGCATAGAACCCGTCGCGGAAGTAGAAGCTGCGATAGGCCGCGTCGGTGGTGGTCAGATACAGCGCGTCATCGGGATCGCCGATCGACGTCTCGGTGCGATAGCGCGTCAGACCGTAGTTCAGCCGCGAAAAGCCCAAGCCTGCGAAATGGTCGGCCGCCAGCGCCCAGACGGCGTCGACCGTCCGTTCCTGGGCGATGCGGCCCAAAAGCTCCAGCACGGCCATCCTGCGTTCCCGATCCCCCGGGCGGGCCTGTCCGCGCCGCCGAAGCCCCCGAAGGGACCCGCGCCGCGCCTTGCCCGCTCTTGTCCTTCACCCCTGCCTTTGTCATAGCGGTGCGGCCCGCCGGATGTCGAGACATTGCGTCATCCTCGTCCTGCGCGGTGCGGGCCGGGGCAGGGGGACAGGATGCAGTCTTGCGACGTGGCGGTGATCGGCGGCGGCGTCATGGGCGCCTCGGTCGCCTTCTGGCTGACCCGGATGCAGCCGGGGCTTGCGGTCACGGTCATCGAACCCGACCCCAGCTATG
>NZ_JBKKKY020000250.1:0-840 GCF_046613545.2 Aphanothece microscopica RSMan92
TCGGCCTTGAGCTGGTCGCGCGCCTTCTGGTCCTTTTCGGCGTCCTCGGTCTGTTTCTGCGCCTGATCGACGAGTTCCTGCCCCAGTTTGAGCCCGGCGATGTCCTTGTCGATCGTGGCGCGCTGGGCGGGCAGGGTGGTGCCGGCCCCCCCCATGCCCACGGCCTCGATCTGCATGTCGACGACGGCCTTGCGATCCTCGAGGTCCTTGATCTTGCGGTCGATCTCGGAGGCGGGAAGCTGGCCGTTCTTGTCGAGGTTCACGGTCATTTCGCGCAGCTGGGCCTGGGCGCGGGCGATCATGGTGTCGATCGTGTCGTAGAAGGACAGGACGGTGCGCGTCTCGATCCACTGGGCGGCCTGGTCGAGGTCGGCCACGGGCTGGCCGGCATAGCCCTTGGTCTTCTTGCCGGTGCGGGCCAGGATGAAGGCCGCGTATTTCTTGTCGAACTCGGCCTGGACCGCGCGCGCGGCGGCGAGCGCCCGGCGGGCGGATTCGCGGCGCCGCAGGATCGCGGCATCGGTGGCGAGGTCGGCCTTGACCCGGGTCTCGAAGGCGGTCACGCGGGCGATGGCCTCGGGCAGCGGCAGGCTGGGCCAGGTGGCCTCGATGTCGGTGATCTCGGACAGGTGCTGTGTCAGCGTGGCGGCCAGGGGGTGGAAGGCCGCCGTGCCGTGGTCGATGGCGACGTGCAGGGTCTTGAGCTTGTCCTTGATGAGGGCGTTGGCCTCGGCCGCCTTCTGCGCGGCCAGCACGTTGCGGGCGCAATCCTCGAGCAGGAGCATCGCGGCGTCGAGCGCGGCGGTGTTGAAGCCGTTGAGGTCGGCCACCGCGTCGTTG
>NZ_JBKKKY020000251.1:0-836 GCF_046613545.2 Aphanothece microscopica RSMan92
AGCGTTGCGGGTAGCCCAAGGCGCTTCCACCTACATCGTGGAAAGCACCCCGGAGGAACCCGTTTCCCTCGTGGCGGTGAAGATCGGCGACTTCGAGATCCCCACGACCAGAACAGGGGGCTTGTGGCTTTATCTCACCCCGGACAGACCGGACCGTTACATCTCCGCCAGCAAGGTCCTCCAGGGATCGGCTGAGGACCTGGCGCCCTTGGTTGAAGGCCACATCGTCTTTGTCGGCACCTCTGCCGCCGGCCTGCTTGACATTCGCGCAACGCCGCTTGGCCAGAACGTGCCTGGCGTTTCGCTTCACGCACAGGCTCTGGAGCAGATGCTGACCGGCAAGTTTCTCTCCCGGCCCGATTGGGCCGATGGGCTCGAGGTCACGATGATCGCGGCGGTGGGCCTTCTCGTCGCGGCCATGACGGCCATGTTTTCACCGGTGATCGCCATAACCGCCGGCACCGCCATTTCGGCAGCGTTCCTCGCCCTGTCGTGGCATGCATTCCGGTCGTGGGGGTTCCTGATCGATCCCGTGGCGCCCATTCTGGCCTCAACGGCCGCGCAGTTCTCGGCCGTCGGCTTCCGGCTTCTGGTCACGGACCGGGAACGCCGGCACATTCGCCGGGCCTTCGGCAACTACGTCTCGCCGGCCGTTCTTGCCCGTGCCGAAAACCAGCCCGCGCTCCGCCTCGGCGGCGAGGACCGCGAGATCACCATGCTGTTCATGGACATCCGCGACTTCACGACCATCAGCGAGAGCCTGCCCTCGACGTCGCTCGTGTCGTTCCTCAACACGCTTCTGACGGGTCTCAGCCGGCACATCATCGATTCCGACG
>NZ_JBKKKY020000252.1:0-824 GCF_046613545.2 Aphanothece microscopica RSMan92
GATGGGCACCCGCTTCATTGCGTCGGAAGAAGCCCATGCCGGTCAGATGTACAAGGACGCGGTTCTGGCTGCGACCGACGACGCCACCGTGCGAACCCGCTGCTATTCGGGCAAGCCGATGCGGGTGAAGACCAATCCCTATGTGCTCGATTGGGAGAGCCGCCCGCAGGACATCCAGCCCTTTCCGGTGCAGGCGATGATTTCCCACCAGAACAACGCTATGGGGGGAATCGGCGGCCAGATCGACGGGCTGGACGCCGACAGATCGTGCTTCGCCATGGGTCAGTCCGCCGGGGGCGTGAAAGAGGTTCTGCCGTGTCGCGAGATCATCGCCCGGATCATGGCGGAAGCCCACGAGTCGATCGCGCGCCTCTCGCGCCTGGCCGCGGCAAGCCCTGCTCAGATCGCCGCTCAATAGGGGTCTGGTTGGGGCTGGCGCTGGCCGCGCTGACCCCGGCGGCGGGGTGGACCCAGGCCCAGCCGCCGCCGGAAACCTTGCCAGCGGGTATTGAAGAGCCCACTCTTCCGGCACCGCCAGCCGTCGAGCCGTCTTCAGCGGAAGAGGCCGAACCGCCCGCGATTGAGGCCGCCCCGCTCCCCCGCGCGCGGGCCGCCATCGCTCCGGCGCCCGCGCCCCCGGCCGTGCATCCACGCGTGACGGCCGCGCGCCAGTCGCAGCGATACGAGCCGGCGCTGGCCGCGCTTGTACGCGTGCTGGGGGCCAGCCATGCGCTGCGCGTGGCCTGCCGCGGCAAGGCTGATCAGGTCTATCGCGGCCGGATGAATGCGCTGCTCGATCTGGAAGCCCCTCGGGGCGACGACCG
>NZ_JBKKKY020000253.1:0-822 GCF_046613545.2 Aphanothece microscopica RSMan92
CACAAACTGCTGCAGCGAGTTCCTGAAGTCCACAACGGCACCTCTTGTCGTCATGTTCGGACTTGGGAGTCGCTTGAACTACGTTCAGGCCTGCAAGGCCCTCTTCTCAAAGGTCCTAGGCGGCTCTTGGCGGTCAGTGAATGAGGTTGCCTACACCAATGGCGCACTCACTGTAGTTCACGTGGAGCACTTCGCATCTCAAGGCAGGTTGATCCCTGAGTGGCTGGGGCAACTGAACACCGCTCGCCATCAGTATTGTGTGCAGGCACGCGAGGCCATCAAAGCTGCATTGTCCCCACAAGACCTCAGTAATGTTCGCAATCATGCAGCGACGATTTCGGCAAGCTAATTTCGCCCTAATAGCTGGAGAGAAAAGCATGCGTATTTACCGAATCACGAAGGACGGAAAGAAGTGGCCGATCAGCAAGGAGAACGGCTGGTACGTCTTGGGGGATCCGAAACACGGCAGCAGCAAACACAAGGTGGAAAACGCCGTAAAGGTTGCCTCTGAGGCCGAGGTGATTGAGCTCTTGAGGAAGGGCTATTCTGTGCGGGTGGAAACACCGACACGGCCTTCGCTGGTCAGGAGGAATCTCTACATCGATGGCGTTGCGCTCGTTTGACGAACGGTTCAGGTGAATAAGGATGGGAGCAGTGATGCCCGGCGGCTTTGAACCGCTCCCACTTCTATTGGATCGCCTCGACGTTCTAGAGTCGAAACACCCGCACCAGCGCATTCAGCGCCACGCGAAGGTTCCCGATGTCCTCCTCCGGCCAGTGCATCGCATCCTCGTCGGTGCAGATGACGCGGTAGACCAGCAA
>NZ_JBKKKY020000254.1:0-822 GCF_046613545.2 Aphanothece microscopica RSMan92
TGCGCGCGGCGTGATCGGCGCGGATGAGGCGCAGCGCCTGCGCGCCGAGGTGTCGCGCCGCATCCTGGATGCCGACCGCGCCCTGGCCACGGCGCAGGACAGCAATGCCGCCGCGGGGCCGGGGACGCGGGTTCTGGCGGTGCTGGTGGTGCTGGCCGTGGGCGGCGGGGCCTTTCTGATCTACCGCGACCTCGGATCGCCCGGCTATCCGGACCTGCCGCTGGCTGCGCGCATCGCCGCATCGGACGAGCTGCGCGCGACCCGCCCCAGCCAGGCCACGGTGGAGGCCGGCGTGCCCGCCCTGCCCCCGGCCGCGGTCGCGCCGGATTTCCTGGCGCTGATGGACCAGCTGCGCGCCACGCTGCAGACCCGCCCCGGCGACCTGCAGGGACACCAGCTTCTGGCCCGCAACGAGGCGAACCTGGGCAACCACGCCGCCGCCTGGGCCGCCCAGCAGCGCGTGATCGAGATTCAGGGCCCCGCCGCGCCCGCGCAGGACTATGCGGTGCTGGCCGAGCTGATGGTGATCGCCGCAGGGGGCTATGTGTCCCCCGAGGCCGAGGCCGCGCTGCGCGCCGCGCTGGAGCGTGACCCCCGCAACGGGCTGGCGCGCTATTACTGGGGGCTGATGCTGTTGCAGGTGGGCCGGGCGGATCAGGCCTTCCCGGTCTGGCGCGCGCTGCTGGAAGGGTCGGAACAGACGGACCCCTGGGTGCCCTATGTCCGCGACCGGATCGGCGACGTGGCTTATATGGCGGGCGTCGACTACACCCCGCCCCCCGCCACCGCCGCACCGGGCCCGACCGAAGCCGACATCGCCGC
>NZ_JBKKKY020000255.1:0-821 GCF_046613545.2 Aphanothece microscopica RSMan92
CCTCGATCATCCTTCCGAAGGACAGTCCGGACTGGACCCGGACTGCATCCGGGAAGGAGAAGAGATCAGGTGGGCGGCGATAGAGGGGCACGCTGAAGGAAGCGGATGCTGTCCGGCTTCCTTCAACCTCGGGCTCGAAATAGCCGGTGAAAAGACCCTCCGGCCGCTGCGCGTCCCTCACGCGATAGGGCCAGAACCGGGTCTCGAAGACATGTCTTGCGTCATCTGCCTCGAGTGCCCGGCGGCAGGTCTCCAGCCAGGCGGAACGGGTTCCCCCAAACCGGGCCTGCCGCGAAAAACCAGTCCCATGCGCCATGATCTCATGGCAGGACCGGCGAAAAGTGTGAAGCGCCTCGGCCCCGCCGTCGTCGTACCAGCCCTCGAGATCTGTGAAAGAAACGCGTTCCAGCGAGCAGGCTGCAGAAGCACCAGAGCCCATCGGGGAAATCTCTGGGATCAGTCCGGCGCCTCGGTTGCCGCGAGCTTCCAGTTTGGATTGCGGGAGGTGACATCGCGCTCGAACGTCCAGACATCCGTCACTTCGCGGATCTCCTTCGGGTCCCCGTCGATCACCTCACCCGCCTTGTCGTAAGTGGCTGTAATCAACTCGCTCACGAAGGCCATGGTGATCGCTGCCCTCTTTCCTCCCAGCAGAGAGGCGGACCGTATGGTGGCCTTGTCGATCCCCACGAAACGGGATTCGACGCGGTGGCCCTCTGCCTGCCGCTCGTCGATGGCGCGGGCAAAACCGTCGAAAACCTCCTTCGACAACAGGTTCTTGAGCGCCGCCTTGTCACCCTTGGCGAAGCCGTCAATGATCA
>NZ_JBKKKY020000256.1:0-815 GCF_046613545.2 Aphanothece microscopica RSMan92
CGCCGCGCGGTGCTGGACATCCCCGTGATCCGGGCCGAGGTGGCCGCGCGCGGCCAGACCCATGCCTTTCGCCTGCTGGCCCGGCAGGCCGCCCCCGCGCCGCTGGCCATTGCCGCGCGGATGGGCCTTGCGGCAGAGACGCCGCTTCTGTTCCTGGAAACGCTGCACCTGGCGGACGGGCGCCCCTTTGCCCATGAAACCCGCTGGCTGAACCCCGCCGCCCTGCCGGGGTCCCTGCCCGATTTCGCGCAGGTGACCGCCAACGAATGGCTGATCGCCACGCTGCCCTATGCCACGGGCGAGATCGACCTGATGGCCGAACCCGCCGATGCGCGCACCGCGCAGGTGCTGGACGTCCCGCCCGGAACCGCGCTGTTCGTGGCCGAACGCAGCACCCGCACCGACACCGCCCCGGTCACCTGGGTGCGGCTGTCGCATGCGCCGGGCTACCGGATGCGGCTGACGCTGTGACCCCGCCTGCCATTTCACCTTGATCCAAATACCCACGGCGCAACCGCCGCGCCGGGTGCCCCGCCGCCGGGGCAGAACCCCCGTTGCCTTTGGCGTCCCCGCGCGCCATCACTCGGGCCACGCCAGGGGGGAGAGCGCCATGACCACGAACGACCAGACCGCCGACCGCATCGCGCGCCTTCTGCACCACCGCGGCGCGGGGCTGGGGCAGGGGCAGGGCGTGGCGCCGCCCATCACCCCCGCGGTGACCTTCCACCTGCCCGAGGTCGCGGGCGCCGCCCATATCTATGGCCGCAACGGCCAGCCCGGCTGGGACGAGGTCGAGGCGCAGCTCGAGATCCTCG
>NZ_JBKKKY020000257.1:0-806 GCF_046613545.2 Aphanothece microscopica RSMan92
GGAGGATGTTTAAATTTAATCCAGATACTGTTACGTTTCATTTCTACCCCAAAATAGGCTATTTTGGCCATATTTAATTACTAACCCCCTTGCTACTTTTATGAAAAAAACAAATTTACTGCATCGGCTGGCACTTCTGGTATTAGTACTGGCAGCCAACCAACTTGTTGCCCAGAAAGCACCTACCTGGAAAGACATTGGTTCCTGGAAGTCCATTGCCTCTTCCCGCAGTACCGAACTATCTCCGGATGGTAATTGGTTTGCCTATTTACTCACCCCGGCCGATGAGGGCGACGCCGAGCTGGTACTCAAAAGAACTTCTGACTCCACCCGTTTCACCTATCCGGTGGGCGCTACTTCGCGCGCCAACATCGCTTTTTCGGATGATTCCCGCTTTTTCGCTTACACTGTTTCGCCTACCGAAAAGGAGAAGAAAGACAAAAAGAAAGCAGAAAAGGTTGTTTTGATTGAACTGGGCACTACTACCAAAAAAGAGTTTGAGCAGACCAAATCCTTCGCTTTTAACGGCAAAAAGTCCAGCCACCTGGCGGTACTCCTGGCTCCCGAAGAAGGCACCAAGCCCACTGATCCCAAAGGAACTGACCTGCTGCTGTATGATTTGGGCAAAAAGCAGATTCAAAATATCGGAAACGTATCCGACTACGCTTTTAATAAAGGAGGAAGCTGGCTGGCTCTTGCCCTGGATACCCGCAATCAGGCAGGAAACGGCGTGGTACTCCTGAACACCGAAACCGGGGTAGTTCGGCCCATGGACACCGATAAGGCAAGTTACGAATCACTCAACT
>NZ_JBKKKY020000258.1:0-796 GCF_046613545.2 Aphanothece microscopica RSMan92
GGAACACAGCAGTACGCCGGCTTCTGCGGCACCAAGCCCCAGCCTGAAGCCCCCAAGGTGGGCTTCAGCATCACCACCTGGGCCCGGTTGGTGATGTCACTGATCCTGGCCATCGAACTGGCTGAAGAGGTGTTTGACGGCCTTTGGCACCTTGGACGCTGGCACGATTGATTGGCTGCCCCCCCTGGCCTGCGGCCAAAGGGGGGGCAAACAGCGCCCGAAGCCTGGAAATGCCCGCTCCGCGCTGAGGTCCCGCCTATCAGACTGACAAAGATATTTCTGTCATGTCGAAAATGCGATTGACTTGCCACACAGTGTTCGACGACCCTCGAACCAGCGGATTTGACCAGTCGACCAGTTGATTTAGGGCTTTTGCATCCGATGGATGCGGTCCGTCACATGTTCGCCAGACCGATTGGACGCCTGGGATGCCAGCGGCAAGGATCTTATCGTTCCGATATCTTGTTCTACTGGGCGGGGGTGCATGCCTTGCGGCACTGGCGCTGGCGCTCTGGCTGATCTCGGCGCGCGCGGGGCAGATCCTGGCGCAGGATCTGGCGACACAATCCCTCTCCGGGCGTTCCCAGCTGGCCATCGCCGAGATGGACCGGCTGCGCAGCACAGCCCGCGCAGGGGCCGAAGCGCTGGCCGCCCATCCGGCTGCCGCGGCCCCGAGCCCTGCGGACCGTGCGGCGCAGGTTCCGACGCTGGCCGCGATCCTGCGCGCGACCCCCGGCGTTTCGGCAGCTTACCTCTACTGGCCGGACGGGGATTTCCTGCTCTTGCGCCCGATCGC
>NZ_JBKKKY020000259.1:0-796 GCF_046613545.2 Aphanothece microscopica RSMan92
GTTCTCGATCGGGTCGCCCGCCTCGGCGTCGCCCACGTCCTCGCCGTAGAAGATTTCCTGAAGCGCCACGATGCCGCCCACGTTGCCGGCGTTGTCGCCGCCGAAGACGCCGCCGAAGTCGCCGGTCACGGGCATCGAGGCCTCGTCCACCACCCAGCGTTCGGTCTTGCCCGCGAAACTGCCGTTCTCGGCGATGGCGCCCTCGACCAGGATCACCGATTGCAGGCCGAAGCCGTAGTCGACCAGCACCCGGTCGTAGATGGCGCCGTTGACGGCGTTGTCGTCGAAGTTGACGTTGAGGAAGATGTTGCCCGCGACCCGCGCGGTCTGGCCGGGCAGCGTCTCGGGCGGGGTGCCGGGGGGCACGGGCAAGAGTTCGTTGCCCGGCGCGGGGATGTTGGTCAGGCCCGCATAGGTGCCCGCATAGCTGACCTGGCCCGAGCCAGGCGTCGCGGTGCCCTCGGGCGGGGTGAAGCGGCCGGTGCGGCTGTAGGCGCCGCCCGAGTAGAACTTGTTGAACTGCCCGCCGTCGCCGGCCAGCGCGACCTCGACCGAGCCGTCGGCGCTCTGGGCGGCGAGGCCCACGAAGAGCCGGTCGAGCGGGTCTTCCTGCACGGCATAGGCGCGGTAGCCCGCGGTGTCGAAGCGCGGGTCGCGTTCCCAGGCGGCCACCACGGGCGAGGTGTCGAGATCCTCGATCTGCACCAGAAGGCGGTCGTTCTCGGCATCATAGGCGATGCTGGCCACGTTGTTCGACAGGACCTCGGGCACCGCGATCTGGTCGGGCGTGCCGCCG
>NZ_JBKKKY020000260.1:0-788 GCF_046613545.2 Aphanothece microscopica RSMan92
CTCTATCGCACCCTGTTGCAGCTGAGCACCGATGTAACCGAGGTGAAGACCGTCTTGCGACACCTCCTGGCCATGAGCATGGAGTTCCAGAATGCACCGGACGGTAGTGGAAGTCCAACGGTCACATCCACGGCTGTGGCGCCAGTACGGACATCATCTGCAGTTGGACGGCCGTCGTTACCGTCACTCAATATCGCAGAGCTGGAGCGCTTGGCCATCGAAGAGGCTCTGCGGTCATCACATGGCAACCGCCGCGAGGCAGCACGCCTGCTTGGTATCAGCGATCGTACCCTCTACCGGAAGCTTGAAGAGTATGGGCTGGATGGATAGCCAGGCGTAAGATTTCCCTAGAAAACGTTGTGCGATGAAGCGCTCCCCCTGACAATTGTCATGGTATGGAGTGGGCATCGTGGCGAAGTTGTACAATGTCCACACATTTACCATACTGGACAACGATTCGCCTACGAAAGCTCGAGGCTGTTTCGGGTGTTGTGCTTCTGGCGTTCGTTGTGGAACACGCCTGTGCCAATGCCCTTCTTCTGCTGCCAGACGCCACCTGGTTCGACGCCTACGTGGCTTCCATGGCGCGGTGGTGGGCCATTCGTGTAGCCGAAGTTCTTCTTGCAGCCACCTTTTGTGCCCATGTGGCAGGCGGCTGGACACTTCGCAGGCGCACGAAGGCCAACCTCGCGAAGCGATCGGCCCCATTGCCGAAGCCACCGATGACTCTTCGCCTAGTTGGTACCACGGGCACAGCCCTGCTTCTTTTCCTGGCCATGCACCTTTCC
>NZ_JBKKKY020000261.1:0-788 GCF_046613545.2 Aphanothece microscopica RSMan92
TATAAAGAAACACTTCTAACAAATTTGCGGGAGAAACTAGCTATTCCGATCAATACCCCGAGTCAATGGGATGCGGAAAAAACCTCAGCCTTCAAAATTGAGAAAGGAATTCAAATTGATAACAAGAACTTTCCGGTAGTTTTCTTTGGCGAAAACGATTTAAATGTGTCAAGCTTCGGAAAAGGAAAAAATGTGTACGAGATTTTCAAAAATGATCCCGAAACAAAATCCAAAATTAAGGCGCTGAACTCCGCTCTAAATCTGAATAATGTTCTGGTTTCATACAACCGCATTGCGGTCCTGAATGCCAGTACGTTTGGCTTGGTTGGAAACGTCAGGCTTGAATCCTACCTTTTTCTTTATAATTCAAATGGTGATCTTATTATCGATGCCTATGGCTTCACCAAGCCAAACCCGATAAAAGGTAAAGAACTTAGAGAGTATAAAACCGAGCTGGATAAGTTTGAGGAAATCAACGGAAAACTCACGCAGGAGCTATCAAAATATTTCAAGAAATGAAATTGGTCCTGACAACTCTGATTTTTATTTTCTTTCTAGTTGGAGCTGAAAGAGTATCTGGCCAGAAACTAGATTTACCGCCAGAGCAACTCTACGAAAAAGCAACCATTGGTTTATCAAACTTCGACAAGCTCGACGTTTTGCAATTGGCCGTAAGAAGTGACAGTATCTCGTTTTATTACAAGGGGGAATTTACCCAAATGGATTATAAAGCTGTAAACTACATCAAAATCCGAAAGGGAGGCAAAGGAAAAGGCGGTGCTCTGATC
>NZ_JBKKKY020000262.1:0-786 GCF_046613545.2 Aphanothece microscopica RSMan92
CATGCGTTCCCGTAGCTTCGCCATCCACGCCAGCTTGTAGGTGAATTTCGGCCCCGGATGGGGGTTGCCGTTGGTACCTGTCCTGGCTTCTGAACACCTTCGACAACAGCTCGATGATCCCGGCCGAGCTGTATCCGCATGCGTCGAATTCGGTCCTGACCTACGGGGTGCAGGAAGTGGCGGGCGAATACAACATCAAGGAACGCGCCTTCCAGATCCGCGATTCCATCCACCGCGCCATCGAAAAGTTCGAACCCCGCATCATCCACGGGACGCTGTCGGTGATCCTGCGCGACAGCTCGGCCCTGGGCCAGACCATCGTGACCTTCGACATCGCAGCCGAGATGTGGGCACAGCCCATGCCGATGGAACTTTACCTGCGCAGCCAGGTTGATTTCACCACGGGCGAACTGCTTCTGGAACGGGTGACGACGGCCGCGAATGCCGTGCGGGGGATCTGATGGATACCCGCCTCTTGCGCCACTACGAAGGTGAACTGGCCTTTCTGCGCGAGATGGGTGCCGAATTCGCCGAGGCCTATCCCAAGATCGCCGCGCGCCTGGGGATGGACGCGGCCGAGGTCGTCGACCCCTATGTGGAACGCATCCTCGAGGGCGTGGCCTTCCTGTCGGCGCGGGTGCAGCTGGAACTGGACCTTCAGTTCCCGGCCTTTACCCAGCACCTGCTGGAGATCGTCTATCCGCACTACCTGTCGCCCACGCCGTCGATGATGGTGGCATCCTTCACCCCGGACAAGAGCGTGGACGGCATGAAGGACGGCTATGT
>NZ_JBKKKY020000263.1:0-786 GCF_046613545.2 Aphanothece microscopica RSMan92
TGCCGGTTGCGCGCATATTTCGCGCCCGGATTGCCAAGGCCGATCAGGATCATCATGACGCAGCCATGTGGCCGCGTGCGGCGCATGGGGCAAGGGGCGCGCCGCCGTGGAGCGCTGAAAGGAAAAAGCCCCGGCGCTGCGGCCGGGGCTTCTGACTGATTTGCCTGGGCGCGCCGCCGATCAGGCGGCGTCGTCGCCGCCCGCAGGGCCGCCGCGGCCGGCGATCGTGGCGACAGTGAAGTCCCGATCCTTGATCGTGGGCCTTGCCCCTTCCGGCAATGTCACAGACGAGATGTGGATGACGTGGCCGATGTCGAGACCGGTGAGATCGATCACCAGCTCGTCCGGGATCTTTCCGGCCGGCACGTCCAGCTCCACAGCGTGGCGCACGACGTTCAGAACCGCGCCGCGCTTCAGGCCGGGAGAGGCTTCATGGTTGATGAAGCGGACATTGACTTCGATCGAGACGATCTCGTCTTCCTCAACCCGCTGCAGGTCGAGGTGCACCGGGCGGTCGGTCACGGGGTGGAACTGCACGTCGCGCGGGATCACCGGCTGGCGCTCGCCCTTGTGCTCGATCTCGATCAGGTGAGACAGGAACTTGCCCGAGCGGATCGCCTTTTGAACTTCGTTCAGCTTCAGACTGATCGGAATGGAGCCGCGCGGGCCGCCATAGAGCACGGCCGGGACGAGGCCCGCATTGCGCGCAGCGCGCGCGCCGCCGGTGCCGGTGCGCTCACGCACTTCGACGTTCAACAAAATGCCAGCCATGGCCGTCAGTCCTAA
>NZ_JBKKKY020000264.1:0-784 GCF_046613545.2 Aphanothece microscopica RSMan92
CATATGATTAGTATAGTATTCGCTTTGCTAGGGACAGTTAGTGGAGTACTGTGGTGGTTTTTTGATATTAGCGAGCCCTTCGAGCTGATCTTTTGGTTGAGCATGCTGGGAGCTATCACAAACGACGGGATTAAGAAATACAAAGAATATAACCGCTAAAATTAAATCGATGAAAACAACCTTACTTGTTGTTTTGATTATCCTGGTGGCAGGTATTTCCAGTCGGATGGGGAAGAGACAATTGTAGAAATTGCAAATACTTCCACATACTTACAACATCCTTCCCGGTAAAGAAAGGTACGTTGCTCCTTTTCTTTAAAAGGATACATAAACCAACACTCTACAAGTCTTTCCTATGAAACTCATCTACCTGGTTGCAACGGTTGTGGCAATGTGCTTTCTCTCTCCCTCCCCTTCCTGCGCCCAAAATCAGGAAAAAGAGGCTCTAAAAGTTGCCGAAGACTTCTTCGAGGCATTGGAGAAAGCAGACACCACTGCATTTTACGGCTTATTTTTACCCAAGGCGATGGTCTACACCGTCCGGGAAACAAACGGCCAACCGGTACTAGGCAGTCGATCACCATTTTCAGACAAGTTTCGCCCGGGTACCGTTATTAAAGAACGAATGAAAGACACCGGCGTGGAAGTACACGTCCACGGTAGGATGGCAGTAGTATGGGCACCGTATAATTTGTGGGTGAATGATGTGTTCTCCCACTGCGGGGTCGATGTGTTTAACCTTATCAGGACCGATTCCGGTTGGAAAATAGCGTCTTTGTCGTAC
>NZ_JBKKKY020000265.1:0-779 GCF_046613545.2 Aphanothece microscopica RSMan92
TATGCTAAAAACAGTCCGAGCGTCAACGCTCTTGGCCACTTGTGCCCAACCTGTCGATACGCCCACTGTAACTGAGGCCACAAGGCAGATCAGCGGAAGTACTATATTCTTCATGGTGTTGTCCCGATTCCGAATGTCCTAAGAACGTTAAGTTACGGATTTTTCATCCTGCCACTGCCTGTAGTCTGTCACGAACACAGTGCACAATGGCATGATGGAGCGTTTGCCGGTCCTGCAGTCCGTCGAGCACGAGAAAGCGGTTCGGTTCTTGTTGGGCCATCTGCAGGTACCCTGCACGAACGCGCTCAAAAAACTCTGGCCCGGAGCGTTCCATTCGATCTGGACCGTCGCCGGCATGGAAGTTCATGCGAAGCTGGGCCTGCTCATATGGAACGTCAATCAGGACGGTGATGGTCGGCATGACTAGCTTCGTGGCAAGCTTGTTACAGGTGTCAACATCCGCCATACTCAACATTCGCCCATACCCTTGATAGGCCGTCGTTGAATCTGCGTACCGATCACAAAGCACGATCTTGCCTGCGGCAAGCTCTGGAACGATGACCTTTTCCACCAGCTGAACGCGCGCTGCGCTGAACAGGAGGAGTTCCGCCGATGCAGTAATGCTCTGCTTGTTGCTTAACAGAATAGCCCGAATGCTCTCCGAAAGTGCCGTTGCTCCGGGTTCTCGAACGGTGACCACCTGATGCCCATGTTCTTCCAGCCACGACCGTAACAACGTCAGCTGAGTGCTTTTTCCACTTCCATCTATTCCTTCAAAC
>NZ_JBKKKY020000266.1:0-777 GCF_046613545.2 Aphanothece microscopica RSMan92
GGAGTATGGTGTGAGAGTATAAGTGGCTGTATCAGTGAAATATCCACTATTACCATAAATGTAAAAGAGGTAGTACCGACGATTAAGGTAATAGCTTCAACCCAAACAACCATTTCTCCTGGGATATCAGTTAATTTTACAACAACTATTACCAATGGAGGAAGTAACCCTATATATCAATGGCTGAAGAACGGCACCCCTGTTGGGGTAAATAGCCCCACCTACCTGGATAATTCACTAACGGATAAAGACAAAGTTTCCTGTGTATTAACTAGTAATGAAACTTGTCGTCAGCTGACAAATGTGGTTAGTAATGTTCTGGAATTTAGCATGCCAACCCTGACAACTAATGGTGGTTGTGCTGGTAGCATATTGTCTTTATCAGAACACCCATATTCTGAAATTACCTGGAAACGAAATGGTGTTCCTATTGATAATAAAATACCATGGGATTCTGTTTATTATTCAAATAATCTAAGTAGTAGCGATCGTGTGGTCGTAGCTGGTACTAAATCTAAGTTTACACCAGGTTCTGTATTCAGGGATAGAGCTGGCAATATCTACATTAATTATACCCAAGTTTTCAAGAAATGGTTGCCGGAAGAAGCCACAGAGGCTGAAATTATACTATATTCAGACTTTATAGACGCGGAGGGAAATAGTTACGTAATTGATAAGGGTAGTCATCAGGTCTTGAAGTATCTTCCAGGGTCTACTATTGGATTGGTCGTTGCCGGAGGTTATGGTGCTGGAAATGCTTCAAATCAACTTAATACC
>NZ_JBKKKY020000267.1:0-777 GCF_046613545.2 Aphanothece microscopica RSMan92
GATATTGGCTTCAACCGGATCGGTCACGGCGAGCGCGCCGGCCAGCGGCGCGGCCCGCTCGGCATGGCGCCCACGCCCGCAGGCCAGTTCCAGCGCGCTCGTCAGGTCGAGCTGCCCGAAGGCCGCGCGATACGGGCTCTGCGGGCCCCAGAACACGCCCATGTGGCCGTCCGCCTCGGCCTGATCATAATAAGGCGTGTCGATGTGATCCTGGATCAGCGCGTTGCGAAACCGCGCCACGCCTTCGGGGCTGGTGGCCATCGGGTTTGTCCTTCCTCAGCCGCGCTCCAACAGCGCCAGGCCGTCGATCAGCTCGCCATGACCCGGCGGCCAGTTCATCCGGTCGAGCGACAGAACCGCCAGCCCGGCGCGGCTGGCGGCGTGGCGCAGCAGCCCCTCGCTGAACCAGTTGCGCCAGCACGGATGATCCCTGTAGCTCTGCTCGGGGTAGCGGTCTTCCAGCGAGAGGTGCAGCAGCGCCCGCCCGCCGGGGCGCAGGACGCGCGCGATCTCGAACAGATAGCCGACCACGTCCATCGCCTCGAAATGCACCATGGCGTCGTAGGAATAGACCGCAGTGAACGCCTGATCGCCGAACGCCGAAAGATCGCGCCCGTTGCCTGCCACGCAGCGCACTGACGCGGGCAGGCGCGCGCGGCAAGCCTCGATATTGGCTTCAACCGGATCGGTCACGGCGAGCGCGCCGGCCAGCGGCGCGGCCCGCTCGGCATGGCGCCCACGCCCGCAGGCCAGTTCCAGCGCGCTCGTCAGGTCGAG
>NZ_JBKKKY020000268.1:0-777 GCF_046613545.2 Aphanothece microscopica RSMan92
CAGGGTCGCCCCCCATGAAGCCACGTTCCATGAGATCGGCGAACATCCATCCGCATCATGGGTCTCACGCCCACCATCCGCATGCGCAGCGCGCCTCGGAGATGCTGGAGGAACTGCTGCACGCCTTTCCCGGCGACAAGCCGGTGTCGATGCAGGATGTGCTGGACCGGCTGAAGAATAGGGCGTTCGGGCTGCTGCTGCTGCTGCTCGCCTTGCCCAATTGCATCCCCAACATTCCCGGCATCAGCACCATCTTCGGCGTGCTCCTCATCGCCCCGGCGCTGCAGCTGATCTTTGGCGCGGCCAAGCCCTGGCTGCCCAAGCGCGTGATGGCCTGGACGATCCAGCCCGATCACCTGCGGATGGCGATCAACGGGGCCCTGCCCGTGCTGAAGCGGATCGAGCGGCTGATCAAGCCGCGCTGGGAGGGGCTCTACGCCCGCCCGTTCCAGATCGCCTATGGCGTGCAGATCCTGATCCTCGCCGCCATCCTCATCCTGCCCATCCCGTTCGGCAACTGGCCGCCCGGCATGGCGGTGGCGTCGCTGGCGCTCGGCCTGCTTCAGCGCGACGGGGTGGCGGCCGTGGTGAGCTTTGGGTTCTTCGTCGCCAGCGTCATCATTGCGCCGCTGGGCATCGGCATGGGGCTCGCCGCGCTCGCCTGGCTCGGCAAGGAGGTCGGCGCGATCCTGGCGATGATATCCGGCCTGTTTGGCTAGCGCGCCCGGCCGAACCTGCCCATGCTGGGCGCATGGGCCATCCTTTCGGGTTCTACGA
>NZ_JBKKKY020000269.1:0-774 GCF_046613545.2 Aphanothece microscopica RSMan92
GCATCGCGCCCTGATAGACGACGTCCTGCTGGTCGGGGCTTTCCACCTCGAGGAAGATTTCCGAAATCAGAAAGCGCGGCCGCGCGGCGCTGGCCGCGATCCGCGCGATCGTATCGCGCACCCGCTCTTCCGAGACGCGAATGCGCGAGCCATAGCGCCCGCCCACAAGCCGCTGCCAGGCCAGTTCGGCCCGCAACTGTTCGCGGAAGGTGGCGATCGAGACGCCGCTGCCGGCGAGTTCGGCCTCAAGCTGGGCGCGGGTGGCCCCGTTCTGGCGGGCGAGGCCTTCCACCGTGCGGTCCACGTCGTCGTCGCCGATCGTGATGCGGAACTCGCGCGCCTCCTGGATCTGGAGCCGTTCCTCGATCAGGGCGCGCAGCGCCTGCTCGGCCACGCGGGAAAAGTTCTCCTGCGTGATCGGGATGTTGGACGTGGCAAGAATGAAGAGCGCGCGCTGTCGCACGTCGAAGGTGGAGATCACCTCGTCGTTCACGATGGCCGCGACGCCTTCCTGAAGGCCGGGATCGGCTGGCGCATCCTGGGCCGCAGCCGGGCCCGATGCGGCTGCCAGCAGCACGACCGCCGCAGCAAGGGTCTTCAGACGCTTCATGCTCTCTAGCTTCACCTGTGTCTGGCGCCCCGGCCGAACCGGGGCGGAGAATAGCCCCGCGCGTTCGCCGCGCAAGGATGCGGGGCGCCTCGCGCCCTCACAGGCCCGGATCCGAGAGCGCGCCCAGGGTGGCCAGCGCCACCTGCAGGCGCACTTCGTCGTTC
>NZ_JBKKKY020000270.1:0-763 GCF_046613545.2 Aphanothece microscopica RSMan92
GTTTCCGTCCAGATGGGGTACACCGCCTTCGGTCAGGTAGGTTTTCTTCTGGGTTTCGGTGGGTTTACGCACCGCGCGGGCAATCTGACGATCCAGATCTGCTTCCGGCCAAACACGCCCCTGAACGATATAAAACTGGCACCCACTGGACTCCTTTTCGGGGTTGTTGTCGCGGGCGGCGGCTACGGCCCCTTTTTTTTGAAAGAGATCGGGGTGAAACTCGGCCGGAATACGATACCCTACACTTCCGCTGCCCAGGGGAGTACCTGCCTCAGCATTACGGGAATTTGGGTCTCCCCCCTGAATCATAAAGGATTCGATCACCCGGTGGAAAAGCAGACCATCGTACTGCTTGTTCTGGGCGAGTTTGATAAAATTGGCCTTGTGTAATGGGGCTTTGTCAGACAAAACGAGGCGCATGGATCCCATGTCAGTTTTGATCGTTACCAGATAGTCTTTCTTCGACTTTCGTTGCCCATGGGCGGGTACCAGGCAAAATGTAGCTAGTAAAAGTAGTATAGCTATACGTTCAAATAGGTAGTTCATTTATTGGTTGCCAGGGCTAATTTGGTAGCAGGTTCAAACACTAATTTCAGACCGTAATCTTTACCGACGGAAACTTCTTCCATGGTAGCCTTTACAGCGCTATTTTCCCAGTTGATCAGCTTTGGCTTTTCGTTGCGGGGAGGACCATATTTATTGCTGAAACGCCGGGTAATAGATGCCCACAATTGTTGGGTGGCCGTAGCGCTATTCAGGTATA
>NZ_JBKKKY020000271.1:0-763 GCF_046613545.2 Aphanothece microscopica RSMan92
GCGGCCATCGAGGAGCAGAAGCTCAGGCGGCGGATCCGGGAGCTGGCCCGGCGCCATGTGCGCTGGGGCAGGCGACTGGTCTACCGCCGGCTGCGGCTCGAGGGCTGGGGCGTCAACCACAAGCGGGTGCAACGGATCTGGCGGGAGGAGGGGCTGCAGCGGCCCCTGCCGCGCCGGCGCAAGCGCTCTCGCCCTGCCAGCGGCTCAAGGGAGTTGCTGCGGGCCGAATACCCACACCACGTTTGGGCGATCGACTTCCAGTTTGACCAGACGATGGATGGCCGGACGCTCAAGTTCTTGAACGTGGTGGATGAATTCAGCCGCGTATGTCTGGCCATTCGGGTGAACAGGCGCTGCAGGGCTGTGGATGTGATCGACACAATCGAGGAACTGCTCAGGCTGTATCCACCAACCACGCACCTGCGCATGGACAATGGCCCTGAGTTCATTGCCCATGCCTTGCAAGAATGGTGCACAGGCAGCGGTTCTGGCACGGCCTACATCGAGCCAGGTTCACCCTGGGAGAATCCATTCGTGGAGTCGTTCAACAGCCGCTTCCGGGATGAGTTCCTGAATATCGAGCTGTTCGCCTCAGTGCCAGAGGCCAGGCGGTTGGCAGAGCAGTACCGGATGGAGTACAACACCTACAGACCGCATTCGGCGCTCCAGGGGCGTACGCCCCTGGAGGTCCTCCAGCAGTGGAGAGCGGCCTGACGACCCACCAGCTCTCAGAAGAACTGGACCAGCAATGGGGGTCACGTCA
>NZ_JBKKKY020000272.1:0-762 GCF_046613545.2 Aphanothece microscopica RSMan92
CCCCAATCGGCGACAGCCCGACCCTGGAGGCCTGGGCCTCTGGCTTCAGCGCGGACGACCCGCGTCTCGCTGTCGACCCCGACGATGATGTGATCCAGCTCTACACGTCCGGCACCACCGGCCTGCCGAAGGGCGTGCAGATCACCGATGCGGCGTATCTGCGCTTCTTTCGCTATGGCCTCGCCGCCGACTGGGCCGACTATGCGCCGGGCGACGCGGTGCTCGTGGCCATGCCGCTGTTCCATGTCGCGGGCATCAACACCGCCATCCTGTCCGTGGCGCAGGGCGCGAAAGGCGTCGTGCTCGAAGCGATCGACCCGGCGGAGATCCTGCGGCTCATCCCGGCGGAAAAGATCAAGCATGCCTTCTTCGCGCCCACGATCATCAACATGCTGATGCAGGCGCCGGGCTCGGACAGCGTGGACTATTCCTCGCTGGAGCGGGTTTTCTATGGCGCCTCGCCGATCGCGGAAGACCTGCTGCGCCGGGCGCAAGCGCGGTTCGGCTGTTCCTTCACCCAGCTTTACGGCATGACCGAAAGCCTCGGCGCCGGCACCTATCTGCCGCCGGAAGACCATGCCGAGGGGCGCGACAAGCTGCGCTCCTGCGGCAAGCCCTGGCCCGGTTTCCGCATCGAATGCCGCAACGCGGACGGCACGGTCTGCGCGCCGGGCGAGGTAGGCGAGATCGTGATGTATTTGAGAGCCGAGTGGAGTGCTGATGGAGCTGGTGGTCAAACGAATCAGCGATCCGCGTTCAAGG
>NZ_JBKKKY020000273.1:0-759 GCF_046613545.2 Aphanothece microscopica RSMan92
CAACGGAGATGGGTGCTCTGCAGGAGCGCATCGCGTCGACGGACCGCGGCTCCATTACTTCCGTACAGGCAGTGTATGTGCCCGCAGACGACCTTACCGACCCTGCACCAGCCAATACGTTCTCTCACCTTGACGCCACAACCGTGTTGAGCCGTCAAATCTCAGAACTCGGCATCTACCCCGCCGTAGACCCGTTGGATTCAACGTCGCGAATCCTTGATCCCCTGATCATTGGCCAGGAGCATTACGACACAGCCATGCGGGTGAAGAAGATTCTTCAGACCTACAAGGACCTCCAGGACATCATCTCGATTCTCGGCATGGACGAACTTTCCGACGACGACAAGACAACCGTCTATCGCGCGCGCAAAATTCAACGCTTTTTCTCTCAGCCGTTCCACGTTGCAGAGCAGTTCACAGGCTTTGCCGGTCGCTACGTTAAAATCAGTGATACCGTATCGGGCTTCAAAGCAATCCTCAATGGCGAGGTTGACCATGTACCCGAGGGCTTCTTTGCCTACAAGGGTACGCTCGATGAAGTGCTTGAAGCGTACAAGAAATCGCAGAATTAAGGCAGAATCACACCATGGCAACGGACCACGTTCTTAACGTCAGCATCGTTACTCCGCAGACGACGGCTTGGAATGGCTCGGCGCTGGCTATCGCAGTGCCTGGGTCCAAAAGTCCGTTTCAAGTTCTGTACAATCACGCCCCAATTATCTCTGCTCTCGACGTTGGCGTGATCAAGGTTTCTGAAAC
>NZ_JBKKKY020000274.1:0-758 GCF_046613545.2 Aphanothece microscopica RSMan92
GATTTCCAGATCGAACCGCTGATCCTGCCGAACGGGTATCCGACCCTCATCCACATCTCGCTGTCTGACAAGTCCGGCGATTCCGCGGTGATCGAATACCGGGACGGCGTCCCGCAGATCTATCACGACCGCCGCTTTACGGTCATGACGAACGAACCGACCTATGACGTCCAGATCGAGAACCTGCAGCGCTATCGCACTTTTGGAGGCGACCTGCCCCTCCCGGGAGAGCGCACCCCGACGGACCGGTTCGTCCGAGCGGCCTATTACGCCTCCGGTCTGCCAGAGCCCGCGGACCGGGGCCAGGCCGCCGCCTTCATGTTCAGCGTCATCCGCAACGTCTCTGTGCCCTTCGGCCTTGGCGACCCAGACCGGCCGAACGTCGCCAGCACCATTTTCCGGACCGTGCAGGACCTGACCGGCGAGCGCTACTACTTTGAAAGCACCTTTGCACCCAACGTCGTCTGGGTCGATTACGACAACATGGACTTCAGCGCGGGGCTGCCCGAGCTGGAACTGAAGGTTGAAGGACGTATCTTCGAGCTGAACGGCGACGTGAGCGATCAGTTTGTGCCTGTCGAGCCAATGGTGTTCGGCAGGAACGAATCCTGACCTCTCGAGGATGGGCAAAACGGGTTGTCGTCGCCGCTCTCTCGGTCGGCGGCAACCGTTAGGGTCTGGCACGCGGAATCGGGCCGGGAAGCCGCCCGGTCTCCACCTGCCCGATCGTCGACAGAAGAAGAATGCGGCTTATGGGG
>NZ_JBKKKY020000275.1:0-754 GCF_046613545.2 Aphanothece microscopica RSMan92
CGGCGCGGACAGCCTGGCCGGCACGACGGCAGCCAATGTCCTCATCGGCGGCGGCGGCAACGACTCCCTGCTGGGTGGTACGGGCGCGGATACGCTGAATGGTGGCGATGGCCTGGATGTCGCCGTCTATACCGGCTCCTCCGCCGTCAACATCAACCTGGCGCTGGGCACGACGGCAGGCGGCCACGCGGCCGGCGACGTCCTGATCAGCATCGAGGGCGCCATCGGCGGCAATGGTTCCGACATCATGGCCGGCGACAGCGGTGCCAACCTCTTCGACGGCCAGGGCGGGAACGACAACCTGTCGGGCGGCGAGGGCGATGACACCCTGCTTGGCGGCGCCGGAAACGATACGCTGAACGGCGGCGCGGGCAATGACAGGCTGGATGGCGGCGACGGGATCGACACCGTCACCTACATTGCCGCGGAGGCCGCCATCACCATCCGCATGGCGGTGACCGGCGCTCAGAATACCGGTGGGGGCGGCATGGATACGCTGCTCAACATCGAGAACCTGATCGGCTCGACGTTCGACGACCGCATCACCGGTAACGCCTTCAACAACCTGATCAACGCGTCCCTCGGTGCCGATACGCTCTCCGGCGGCCTCGGCAACGATACGCTGGGCGGCGCTGCCGGCGACGACTGGATCGAAGGCGGTGCCGGCGCCGACAGCCTGTCGGGCGGCGAAGCCGATCGTTTTCGGGCCCGCTTTGGTAATAAAGTGGCTGTGTACCATAGTGGTCTGTCCTCG
>NZ_JBKKKY020000276.1:0-754 GCF_046613545.2 Aphanothece microscopica RSMan92
CCCCAACCTTTCATGTCCAATCCTGAGATGACCCGGGTAAGCGAGAGCGGCCGACTGAAGATGTCCCTGGCGGACGGGGAGATGTCCTGTCCGCCGCTGGGCGCGCTGTTTCTGGCCGCGCCGATTCCACTGGCGCTGACACGACGCCATGACGGCTGCCTGCTCGCCGTCAACGACGCCTGGGTGCGTTTCACCGGCATCGGCCGCGAAGAGGCCCTGGGCAAGGCCACGCTGGGCCTGAAGCAATGGATGACGCCTCGTGACAGGCAGGACTACCTGGCCTCGCTCGATGCCGGGGAGGCCTCTTTCACGATGGAGGCTTGTGGTGACGCCCGCCGCCGCGTGCGGCTGCACACCACACGCATGAACCACGAGGGCGAGGAACTGCTGCTGGTGAGCCTGGAGGACGTGACCCGCGAGTACGAAGCCGAGCAGCGCCTGGTCGAGGCCAACCGGCGCCTGCAGCAGCAGGTCGAGCTGCACGAGGCCACCGAGAAGCTGGCGCGTGTCGGCCACTGGACCAACGCCGAAGACGAGGAGCACGTGGTCTGGTCGGCCGGTCTGTTCGCGATCACGGGGCTGGAGAAAAACGAGTCCATGACCCGCAGTGCGGGACGCTCCCCGATCCTGGAGGAGGACATGCCGGCGTGGCTGGCCGCCCGCAAGGCGCTGGACGGTCGCGTGCTGGAGTTCCGGATACGTCTGCCCGACGGACAGCTGCGCTGGGTGCGCTCGCGCATGAGCCGCACCCTGG
>NZ_JBKKKY020000277.1:0-749 GCF_046613545.2 Aphanothece microscopica RSMan92
CGCCAGAATTGGCGCACCGACGAAGACGACGTGACCGAGGCGGCATGGATCGTGTGGCGGTAGACCGCTGCTGGCACATGCTGAAACACGACTCCCCTGTCGTGCAGGCGCAGGGCCAGCTCCCAATCCTGTACGCCATCGAAGGCCGGGTCGCATCCGCCCGCCACCAGATAGGCGTTTCGCTCGATCACCTTCAGGTGGGACGCCACCATCCCGTCCAGCAGATCATCCCCGATCGCCCCGCCGGGGCGGATGTGCGGGTAGCCGCCATAGACTGCGGTGCGCAGCACCCCGCCTTCGGCATCCACATCGATCCGGTCGGTGAAGGCGTAGCCGACGCCGGGGCGCATCCGGGCAAGCACCTGCATCAAGGCGTCTGCTGCGAGCATGTCGTCGCAATCGAGGAAAGCGAGATACCGGCCGCGCGCGGCGTCTGCTGCGAGGTTCTGCGCCTGGGAAATGCCGAGGTTCTCGCGGTTCGTGATGAGCGTCACGTCCGGGCGCGCCTGCGCGAGAGCAGCCAGCATGGGCGCGATGCGGGGGTCTGTGGAACAATCGTCCACGATCACCGCCTCCACCGAGACCGCCGTCTGGGTCAGCGCGGAGGCGATGCAGGCCGGCAGCCTGTCGGCGTGATTGAAGACCGGGATGATGATCGAAACGTCCGGCGTCGATGGGACGGGGGCCGCCGGCGGCAGAGCGGCGATCCAGGCGTGGGGGTCTTCATCCGTCTCGGGCCAGACAGGGCC
>NZ_JBKKKY020000278.1:0-745 GCF_046613545.2 Aphanothece microscopica RSMan92
TCCTGCTTTTCGCTCCCGCCAGTCTTGCAGCGCGGCAATCCGGCGAACGGCGGTGCGTCCGACAAGGCGACGAAGGCTGTTCTCAGGGCTTCCGCTTCGGCCCGGTCAGAAACCTGCAAATCGGTTGGCCGGGCTGTAATTGCGCTGCGGGTCACGCCAACCGAAAGATCATCCCCCGTCTCCGACGGCAGGTAGAGGAACCCAAGGCCCGAATCCGCGTCGCGGCACTCGTGCAGGCCCGGGTCGCCCGCAATCAGTTCGGCGCAGACGAACCCCGCCGGGTCAAACCGCCCGTGGGGTGTGAATGAAGCCATGATCTGTGCGGCAAACCGGCCAAGTCTTGCCTCGGTGCCGTCCTCTGCCGAAGCGGAACCGACAGCAAGAATGGCCAGACCAATGGTCAGGCACATCGCTCCCGCAGTCCGCGCGGACCTGGTTAACGCCCTATGAATGTCCGCGCCCAAGCCATTGATTCCCAAGTGATCGCAACAGTGTCCTGCGTGGACACTCTCTCAGAGCGTCATACCAACCTTCCGCCCCTCATGGAAAGCATAGGCCGCCAGCCGCGGCGCCGCGCAGTCCCCCACCCGGTGCAGCACCTTCCCCGGGATCACCTCCGGCAGCACCTCGAACGCCCGGTTCGTCGTCGCCATCACCAGGGCCGAGGCCGCGATCACCTCCTCCTCCCCGGTCAGGAACGACCGCACGGTCACCCCGTTCCCGTGCCAGCGGACCAGCCGATGCT
>NZ_JBKKKY020000279.1:0-743 GCF_046613545.2 Aphanothece microscopica RSMan92
TGCTGGCCGAGGTGCTGCCCTGGCAGAAAATCGTTCCCGAGCGGCCAGGTCGCGGGGCAGACGACATCTTGATCGACACTGCCATGATTGAATGCAGGGGCAGTGCTGTCGCCGTCCGGACCGACGCGCTGCGTCAACGGCGCGCGACCTGACAGAACGTGCGGGATCAGCTTGTCGGCACCCAGGCGCGACATGGGGTACGCGCACTCAGATAGTTCGACCCCAGCACTGCGGTCATGAAGACCGAGGCGCCAGGGGCAAGATCCGCCGTCAGGGTCTGCGAGCCCTCGAGCCGGGCAAAGCGCACGGACCAGGCGACCGTGCTGCCTGCCGTCAGGGCCAGGGTCGTGGTGTTCGTCACCACCACGTCGTAGCCCGAAACCGCGCAACCAAGGGCGACCTCAGGCGTCTGGGCAGGCAAGGCGGCGGGAATGAACAGGGCCAGCATCAGGACCAGGCGCGACATCGGACGGATCCCCGAGACCAGGGTTACGGAATGAGGAAGCGGGGGACGCCACGGCGCCCCCCCACGAGGTCGATCAGGGCGATTCACGGATCAGGATCGCCCCCAGCGCCACCGGATCGGCGGGCAGCGCATCTGTCCCTGCCGGTGCCCCCGACACGGCCAGCATATGCGCCACGATTGCGGCATAATCCTCGTCCGGCAGGAAGCCCGGGTTGCTTTGCGGCATGGTCAGTCGGGAATAGGTGTAAAGCATCCCGAGGGACCGGCCATCCCAGTT
>NZ_JBKKKY020000280.1:0-742 GCF_046613545.2 Aphanothece microscopica RSMan92
CGCCGACCGCCCCGCCAACCCCTCGCCGGGGATCAGTACCGCCGCCAGCAACTCGCCGGGGCCCAGCGCCGTGCGCCTTGGCCCGGTCAGGAAATCGCCCAGCGCCATGCGCCGCACACCGCCCGGCCCCGCCAGTTCCACCTGCGCAGCGCAGGCCAGCAACGGCGGCACACCGTCCGCCGCGGGCGACGCGTTGCACAGGTTCCCGCCCAGCGTGCCCGCCGCCTGTATCTGCCGCCCGCCCACCTGCAGCGCCGCCGTCTGCAAGGCGCGCAACGCGGGCGGCAACCCCGCCGCCGCCAGCGCGGCCCAAGTCACCATCGCGCCGATCCGCAGGCCCTCCGCCTCGGACGTGATCCCCGACAACCCCGCGACCCCCGACAGGTCCAGCAACGGCCCCGGCAGATCGGCCCCCTGCACCGCCGGATACAGGTCGGTCCCCCCGGCCAGCACGCGGGGCCGGTGATCGGCCATCGCCGCCACCGCCTCGGCCACCGAACGCGGACGCAGATACAGCGTCATCGGCCCCTCTTTGTTTGCGTGCAAACACTGTGCGACCCGCCCCCGGCCCCTGTCAACGGCCTTGCACGGGCCACCCCCTGCCGCTATCGGGAAAGGGTGCAACAGCCCGTTCCGCCCTGTGTGCTGGAGGACCAGATCGGCTATTCCCTGCGGCGCGCGACACAGCGGCACCTGTCCATCTTTTCCGACGCCATCCCCGAGGTGACGACGACCCAGTTCG
>NZ_JBKKKY020000281.1:0-733 GCF_046613545.2 Aphanothece microscopica RSMan92
CGCGACCGACGAACCCGCGCGCAACCTCTTGGGCCGCTTTGGCGCCGCCGTCGCCTCGACCCTGGTGATCATCGGAGGCAAGGGCGCCTGGGGCATCCCGGTGATCCTGCTGGCCTGGGGGGTGCGGTTCGTGCTGCACCGGGGTGCCGACCGGGCGCTGTCGCGCATGATCTTTGCCGTGATCGCCGTGGCGCTGGGCGCGGTCTTTGCCGCGACGCATGTGCCGGGCGCCGACTGGCCGCACCCCGCGATCGGGCTGGGGGGCCTGTTCGGCGACACGGTGCTGGGCGCGGTGCTGACGCTGTTGCCGGTGGGCACGGGCACGGGGCTGCGGATGCTGTCGCTGATGTTCGGGGCGGGCACGGTGGCGATGTATCTGTTCGTCACGGGCTTTGACCTGGCGGAACTGCGCGCGCTGGGCCGGTTCCTGCTGCGCGGGACGGTCACGCTCTATGCCCTGGGGCTCGAGGCCGCGGGCCGGGGCGCGTCGCGCACCGCCGCCGCCGTGCAGGACCGGCGCGCCGCCGCCCGCAGTGCCGCCGCCGCCCGCGCGGCCGAGCCGCCCGCCTTTGGCCGTCCGGCCAGCCTGACGCCCGCGCCGCTGCGGGCCGAACCCCGCGCCGCTGCGCCCGCGGCCGACAAGCCGGGCTTGCTCGCGACCGCGCTCCGCCGTTTTGCCGCGCCCGCCGCCGCTGTCGCCGCCGCGCCCGTTGCCGCCGCCGCGCCGGGCGAG
>NZ_JBKKKY020000282.1:0-728 GCF_046613545.2 Aphanothece microscopica RSMan92
AAATCACGGTTGTTCGTACGGAGGATAGTCTCCAGCTATTGGCCCAGATGAATCCGGCCGCGCTGGAACGCAAACTGGACGTAATTATTGAAAGGGAAGAGGATGAAAAAGAGATCCTTCTGCGTAAGGCGCAGCAAGACCTGGCCAACATGAACCGTCCGTCCACTCCGTCTGGCGTACCCACCCTTTCGGGAAATCAACGGCGGTGGGAGTTGTATGATCCTATATTGGTTAACCAGGGGAGAGTGGAATTTCGCCGGATCTGGGGAACCCGGCCATTAGAGGATGATTGGCGACGATCGAGTAAAGAAACCAGCTCATTTTCTGACCCGGCCTCTTTGGCCACTACCACCCAGCCTACCGATCCGGGGGCCCCTGGTGACCTCATGGCCCCAGTTCGACTCACCAAAGATTCTCAGGATTGGGAGCTGCGAAGGGCTCAACTTAAAAAAAATATTCCTCTGACCGACTCAGCTTTTTCCAATTCTCAGAAGCGGAAAGAAGATGCCTTGTACCAACTCGGGAAAATTTACCGTTTTGATCTTAATGAGCCGGGTAAAGCGGTGGAGTCTTTTCAACGTGTATTAAAGGAGTATCCATCTACCGTCTACCGCGAGGAACTATATTATTTGCTTTACCTTACCATGGAAGGCTCGGAGGCAGAACGGTTGGTCTGGAAGCAAAAGTTATTGTCAGAGTATCCAGGGTCTACCTATGCCAGGTTGGTG
>NZ_JBKKKY020000283.1:0-726 GCF_046613545.2 Aphanothece microscopica RSMan92
ATCCAGCTTCGTACGAAAGACAGCATGGGCATCTGCCAATCCACGATTGTACCAGAATGGTCCTGCAAGGGTTGTGACATGATCGAGAACGAACTCTACATCGAATTTGCCCAAGTCCAGTCCGTGCTCCGATTCCAGAAATCGCTGGAGTTCGCGAACGATGGTGTTCTTGTCGTCGAGAGATAGTTCAATTGCTGGCATAGGTTACCTCGATAATAGGGTAAGGGGCATGGCCAACACGAGCTCGGCCATAAGCCGTTTGTTAGGAAGGCTTAGTCGCGATGTAAAGAGCAACGGAAGGGCCATTGTGGAGAGTGACTGGAGCGTTGCTATCCAAGGCAACAGGGTGGCGGCACAACAAGCCATTGCTGCACATCCGTAGGCCAAGCGTACACACGCCCCGGCGCCGATGACGCGCGCAAGAGCGGGCTGGTCCAGGTGCTCATCCACCGATACATCGGCTGCACTCTCAACGGCAACAATGGCGGCAGTGCAGAAGAAGACAACAGCGATGGCTGCAAACGCCTGTAGCGACAGCTGGCCATAGGAAAGCGGTACAACTGCTGTACCTGCGGTATATGCTACGGCAACATGGACATCCTTGACGACGCCTGTCCATCGCCAGGAGCCGCATCGCTGCAAGATGTGATGACTGACAACCGAACTGGCCGCAACGAGGGCTGCTGGCCATACATCAGCAAGGGATACGTGGAATATCAGAAGGCT
>NZ_JBKKKY020000284.1:0-720 GCF_046613545.2 Aphanothece microscopica RSMan92
CCAGCACCCGCGCCGCCCGCAGCGACAGCGCCGACAGCGTCAGCGTGGGGTTCGCGGGCGAACAGGACGGAAAGGCCCCCGCCCCCAGCGCCAGCACGTTGCGCGCCTCGAAACAGCGCAGGTCGCGGTCCACGACACCTTCGGTCACGTCGCGCCCCATGCGGGTTGTGCCCTGGATATGCGCCTCGGTCGCCGACAGGGGGGATGCCGTCATCCCCTCCACCCGGAAGGGCAGCGCATCGGGCAGGGCCGCGCGCACCGCCGCCAGCCCCGCGGCGGCATAGGGATCGTGGCCCTGCCAGACCAGCCGCGGCGCGTCGCCCTCCAGAACCACGCGGTTGTCGGCCTGCGGCAGGTCCTCGGCGATCAGCTTGAACATCACCCGCTCGGTCCAGCGGCCCGGCACGGGCCGGATCGCGGGCGGGGCGTTCCAGTTCTCCAGCAGCACGGCCGCATGGTCCCGCCGATGCGCCCCGTCATAGAACCCGTATCCGTGCCCCGTGATCGACGTCGCGCCGAAGTAATTGGGCGCGTCGATGTCCAGCGTCACCATCTGCGACACCTGTTCGTGCAGATATCGGCCCAGCGCCGGGGCCGTCAGGCCCGACCGCATCAGAATGGCCGCATTGAACACCGCATTGGTGCCCAGCGCCACCAGGTCCGCCCGGATCGCGCGCGCCGATCCGTCGGGCAGCCGCACCTCGACCGCCTGCGCCACCC
>NZ_JBKKKY020000285.1:0-713 GCF_046613545.2 Aphanothece microscopica RSMan92
ACAAGGCCGTTGACCTGCCCCTGGTGGGCGTCAAGGCCGGTGCCGTCGGGCAGCACGATCCGCCCGTCCCATCCGCCCGAGGCCACGCCGCCCCCCAGGACGGCCAGCGCCGAGACGGGCGCCTGATGCGACTGGCGGGTGGTCAGGGGGGCGGGGCCGCTGCCCCAGGTCACGACCTGACCATCCTGCCCACCCGTGGCAAAACCGTCGGGCAGGGGCAGAACGGCGGTGACCGCGCCGGTATGGCCGCGCACGACCTGGGCGGGCAGCGTGCCGTCCCAGCGGATCGCGCGGGTGTCGAAGCTGCCTGACAGGATGCGCGCGCCGTCCACCGCCAGCGCACGCACCGGCCCCCCGTGGCCGCGCAGGTCTTGCGCGGCGGCGGGCAGGGCCATCAGGACCAGAAGCGCCGCAAGGCGCATCGCGTCAGAACTGGACGAGGTTGTCGCCGGGCGAGGTGATGCGCGCCCCTTCGGTGGTAAAGGCATCGGGCGAGGTCGACTGGAACATCGGCAGGATCTGCGCGGCACCGACCGCCACGACGATGGCGACGACGACCGAGGCGAGGAATGCTTTCATCGGGTTCTCCCTTCCTTTCTGATTCATCCTATCGCCGCCGCGCGGGGCGCGACAAGCGATTGCCAGAGGGCGCGTGCCATCCGGCCGTAGATCTGTCCCAGCGGCCCGTCGGGGTCGCGGGCGGTGATGGGGCG
>NZ_JBKKKY020000286.1:0-712 GCF_046613545.2 Aphanothece microscopica RSMan92
TCTCGAACCTGACACGCGTCCGCCCCGGCGTGCGTACCTGAATCTCGGCTAGCGGGCTGTCGGTCAGAAGGAACTGGAACCACGCCCGATAAGCCAGCGTCAGAAACTCTTCGAAGGTCCGAGAACCCTCCCGCGCGGCGCGCAGCAGGGGCCGGAAGCGTGTCACGCCGTCATCGTGCAGGGCGTGGAACACCTCCTCTTTCGACTTGAAATAATTGTAGAATGTTCCGCTCGCGAGTTCCGTGCGCCGGATGATGTCGCGCACAGTTGTCGATTCATAGCCCAGCTCGGCAAAGACCTGGCGCCCAGCCTCCAGAATGGCGGCGCGGTTTGCGATCTTGGTCTTCTCGCGTTTGCCAGCGGCCTCCGCCAAATCGATGACCTGTTCGTTCACCACATCCCCCTGCCCTGCCCGGCGCACCATCGCCATATCCTGACGGGGCGTCAATTTCATCCGCGCGGATCAGCCTCCGCCGCCCGGATCCCGCCGCTCCGCAGCGCCGCATGCAGCTTCCCCGGAAGATCCAGCCCCAGGAGCGGCGCATCCCCGGCCAAAGCCCAGACCTGGAGCGACAGAACCGGACCCTTGTCGGAAAGGCGGATGACTCGGGCCGTCGGCTCGGCCGGTTCGGCAAGAATGCGCCCATCCTGCCCGACGCAGGCCCGCGCAAGCTCCGCAGCGTGCTCGGTGTCTGTGTCCCATGCGAGCGTG
>NZ_JBKKKY020000287.1:0-709 GCF_046613545.2 Aphanothece microscopica RSMan92
CGCCATGGTCGATATCGCGGAGGCCCGCGGCAAGGTGATGACCATGCTGTTCGATCGCGGCCGGTCGCTCGACGAACGCATCCTGACTGAACAGTTCGCGCATTGATCCTTTCCAGCCCGCCTGAAAGCCTGCGTTAAGCAGGTTGGGCTTAAGGTCGCCGTCAACAGGAGGGTCGGTGATGTCCACGCAGCCAGGGGTGCAATTCATCACCCCGCCCAACACGCTGAAGGCCAAGCTCGGCGGAAAACTGGGCGGGTTTGACGCCAACGCCGTGGCCCGCGCCCAGGCTGCGCTGGAAGCGATGAGCGAGAAGTTCGGCGACTGGCTTGCCGACGAGGTCAAGCGCCTCGAGGCCGCGCACGCCGCCGCCCGCGCCCCCGGGGCCGGGGAACCAGAGCTGGAGACGCTCTATTTCAGAGCCCACGACCTGAAGGGTCTTGGCGTGACCTATGGCACGCCGCTGATTTCGCGGATCGCGGCCTCGCTCTGCCGGCTGCTTGATTCCAAGGAAGCGCGCGCGACGGCGCCGGCTGCGCTCCTCGACGCCCATGTGTTTGCGATCCGCGCCGTCGTGCGCGACAGCATCACCACTGCAGAACACCCCGTGGGCGCGATGCTGATCAAGGAACTCGAGGCCAAGGTGGCGCTGTTCGCGGCCGAATCCGAGTGAGCCGGCTTGGCGCCGGGTTGCGGCGCCGCCATCGTCGC
>NZ_JBKKKY020000288.1:0-708 GCF_046613545.2 Aphanothece microscopica RSMan92
TTGGGCGATGCGCTAGCGATGAGCGGCCGGCAGCGCGATGCGCTGGCGGTCTATGCCGCTGTGCCCGCCACATCGCCCTATGCCGCGATTACCCAGGCTGACATGGCCTATCTGCTGCAGCAGCAGGGCCGCGCGCAAGACGCGATAGACCTGCTGGACGCCGCCTATGCCGCCACGGGTGCGCGCCGGGTTCTGCTCGCCAAGGGCGATGTGCTGCGCGCAGAGCGGCGCTACGCGGAAGCGGAGGCGGTGTTCGATCAGGCGATGCGGGCAGGCGGCGCGCAGGAAGCGCGTGCGGACTGGCGTCTCTATTTCGCGCGCGGCGCGCTGCGCGAACGCACGGGACGCTGGCAGGAGGCCGAAGCCGATCTGAAGCGAGCGCTGGAACTCTCGCCCGATCAGCCCGACGTCGCCAATTATCTCGCCTACACCTGGGTGGAAATGGGCGTGAATGTGGAGCAGGCCCTCGAGATGCTGCGCAAAGCCGTAGCGCAGCGCCCGCGCTCCGGGCCGATCATCGACAGCCTGGGCTGGGCTCTGTTCAAGCTCGGCCGCTACGAGGAAGCGCTCGTCTATCTGGAGCGCGCCATCGCCCTTTCACCGGGCGACGTGGAGATCAACGACCACTTGGGCGATCTCTACTGGCGGCTTGGCCGGGAGCGCGAGGCGCGGTTTCAGTGGGCGCGCGCACTCACGCTTGATCCGCCC
>NZ_JBKKKY020000289.1:0-707 GCF_046613545.2 Aphanothece microscopica RSMan92
GAACGGTTGCGATACCTGCAAACTCAATGCGAACGTAGCGTAGCACGCCGGACGAGTCGTTATCATCCGTTCCACCAAACCAGCCTTTGCCTGGTTGGGCATCGGCAATGCCACCTTCAATAGGGGCCTGGCCAGCTGGATGGTTCGTACGAGCGCGGCCACAGATAACGATGCCACCCCAGTCACCAGCGGCACGCTGGCCAACAGCGGCGCGCGAGGTGAAAACGATGGGAGCGTTCTTTGTGCCGTCGGCAACCAGTTTACCACCGCGGTTGATGCAGAGCACAGAGTTCTGGCCTACTGTGTCGCCAACAACGATGGTGCCCGGCTCCACGATGAGAGTTGCACCGTCGTTGACAAACACGTAACCGTCAAGGCCGTAGACCTTGGTTCTGGACAATCGCACCGTGCCCGTGATTTCACCACGAATTGTGGAGTCCACTTGTACCACCCGTGGTTGCGTCACGGTAAAGGGGTTATCGCTAATGTCGAAGTTGGATTCGTTGCCTACTTCCGACATGCGGATGTAACCACTCGACGTACCAACTGCTGGCACCCGGAAGCCACCAGCGAATCGGCCACGTGTGGCCGCACTGTCGCGAACGTTGGTTGCGCCTGGAAGGTCTGTCCATGGGCCCAATGGTGTTGTGCCGAATTGGAATCTCCACCGCGTGCTGAAGGGCACACCCGTGGTATCCCACGTGAGG
>NZ_JBKKKY020000290.1:0-706 GCF_046613545.2 Aphanothece microscopica RSMan92
GCTCTCGGGCGGCGCGGGCGCATCCACGGAGCGCGGGCGTGCGGCCAGCGCCTCGGCAGTGCGACGGTGGACGGCCCGGACCCGCGCGGCCAGTTCCCTCAGGCGGAACGGCTTGGTGATGTAGTCGTCGGCGCCGATCTCCAGCCCGACGACCTGGTCGGTCTCGCTTGCGCGGCCGGTCAGAAGGATGATGCCGCTTGTCGTGCGCTGACTCAGTTCCTGCACCAGCGCAAAGCCGTTGCCGTCGGGCAGCGAGACGTCGATCAGGTAGACATCGAAACTGTCCTGGTCGAACCGCGTGCGATAATCGGTCATCGACGTGCTGGTCTGCACCTCGAACCCCTCGTTCGACAGGGACTGACGGACAAGGTCGAGGATCTCGGGAACATCGTCGATCGCAAGGACTCTGGGCTTCATCACGGATCACCTTGGTGTTGGGGCGGTGCCGCGTTCCCCGGTCGATCAGGATGGAAACGAGTAACCGGAAAACAGAACGCATACCCTGTTGCGATGATCGGTGCCGGAAGACGGGCGGAGGGGCAATCAATCTCCTTTTGGAACTTTTGGGTCGTATAACGGTTGGTCGGGCGGTGTCGAGTGGTCACCCTCCGTTTGCAGGCGGGGCCAACGGCATGGCCGTGGCTGCAACCTCGATCGCCTCGCGGACTTTTCGCGCCAGGTCCTTGCGGCGATAGGGCTTGCTCAG
>NZ_JBKKKY020000291.1:0-706 GCF_046613545.2 Aphanothece microscopica RSMan92
GCCGCAGATCCGCCGCCGCGGGCTTTACGAAGTGCCCGTCTACACCGCGACGGTGCAGATGGAGGGCCGGTTCCGCCCGCGCCCCTCGGCGCTGCCGATCGAAGCCGGCGCGGTGCTTGCCTGGGGGGAGGCGGTGCTCCTCGGCGGTGGCGGCCGCCTGGTGGCGGAGGCCCCGGCGCTGCGCTGGGGTGGGCGGGATCTGCCGCCGCTGGAACGCGGCCGGGCCTGGGATGCGTGGGATGATTGCGTGCCCGCCCGCGTCCTGGCCTGGTCCCCTGGCCTGGCCGGCGCACCGTCCGGGGAGGATGCGATCCCCTTCAGCCTGGCGCTGTCCATGCGGGGATCGCAGCGCTTCACCCTGCTGGCCGCCCCCTCCGGCGGGTCGCTCAGCATTGCCGCCGCCTGGCCGACGCCCAGCTTCATCGGCGACCAGTTGCCGGAACGCAGCGTGGTGGAGGCCAATGGCTTCGATGCCACCTGGATCCTGTCACCCGATGGCGGGGCGGCGCGGCGCAGCCTCTGCGGCATGGTGGAGGGTGGCGCCGGCGTGCAGTTGCTGGAGGCGGTGCCGACCTACCGCATGGTCTCCCGCGCGTCGAAATACGCCATGCTGTTCCTGGCGCTGGCCTTCATCACCTATGTGCTGTTCGAATTGCTCGCCGGGCTGCAGCTGATCCATGGGGCCGAGAACCGCGAGCGTGCCGAC
>NZ_JBKKKY020000292.1:0-706 GCF_046613545.2 Aphanothece microscopica RSMan92
CTGCGAACAATGGCACCCGGCCGCGGACATTCCGATGACAACCTGGTGGTATGGGTCGCCGACGCCCGTATCCTCATCGGCGGCTGCTTCGTGCGGAGCACGGAGGATGCCTTCCCAGGAAACCTGAGCCATGCGAACGTGCCTGCCTGGCGCACCTCGGCCCGCCGGTTGATCGAGGCCTTTCCGCATCCCCGTGTAGTCGTGCCAGGTCACAATGGATGGACGGACTCAACAGCCGTCTACCATACAGCTGCCATGATGGATGATTGGGTGCAGAAGAACGTCTGGGTACTCGGATATTTCAAGGGTTCAGTTACCGAAGCACAAAACCTCGATTGCACCGGCCTTAGCCATGTGGTCTATTGTTTCCTCCACCTGAAGGACGGTATCGCTGCGCTCGATGATTCGACGGAACATCACGTACTTCGCCAATTATTGCACCACCGTATACAGAACCCCAACCTGAAAGTCCTTGCCGCCGTAGGCGGATGGGGTGGCTGTGAACCATGCTCCGATGTGTTTGCTACACCATCCGGACGAAGTACGTTCGTCTCGCACCTGGCAAGGTTCGTCCGCACGTGGAAACTCGACGGCGTCGACATCGACTGGGAAACACCAGTTCTTGGCGGATACAAGGATCATCCCGCACGGCCAGAAGACCGCGACAATCTGGCCACAGTTTTGGAGATGCTCCGCGACTCCCTCG
>NZ_JBKKKY020000293.1:0-701 GCF_046613545.2 Aphanothece microscopica RSMan92
CGCCCGGCCACGGCCACGGCCAGCGCCGCATGCGCCGCAGGGTCGAAATGCACCCCGTCCACGGGCGAGGTGGCGATGACCTCGCCCGCATCGAGGAACGGCTGCCCCCGCGCCGCCGCCAGCGCCGCCAGAAGCGGCGCCAGCGCCCGCGACTTCTCCGCCCCGCCCCAGAACTCGCCCGCCAGGACGCCGGTCTCCCGCACCGGGGGCGGGCAGATCACCAGCACCCGCAGCCCCGGATGGCGCGCCTGCATCTCCAGCCCCAGCGCGATATCAAGGAGCGACGCGATCCCGCCCATGATCCGGTCGGGCGTCGCGCCAAAGCGCATCTTCACGTCGTTCGTGCCCAGCATCAGCGTCATCACGTCCAGCGGCCCGTGGCTTTGCAGCGCGATCTTCAGCCCGGTCTGCCCGTTCATGTGCGCCCCCATCACCGGGTCGTCCCATTGCGCGGTGCGGCCGGGCAGCCCTTCCTCGGCCAGCGTCCAGCCCGGCCCCAGCGCCGCCGCCGCCCGCGTGGGCCAGCGCACATCCGCGCCGAACCGTTCGTAGACCCCGCGCACCCGGATGGGGGGCGTGCCGTGGGTATTGCTGTCGCCAAAGGCCAGAAGGTGCGGCATCGCGTGTCCTTTCCCTGCGCGACCCAGCCTATCCGCCCCCCGCGACCTTGCGAAGCCCCCGCCCCCCCCCTTGGCCTTTGC
>NZ_JBKKKY020000294.1:0-699 GCF_046613545.2 Aphanothece microscopica RSMan92
TGTTGCAGCACGTGAGTCTACATCGCGAACAACGGTGATGTTACCAACACGAACTGCTTCTACGTCGGCAAGCAGTGCGCGGTTGTTGACAAAACGTGTTTGACGAATACGACCAAGGTAGAGAGCCAAGCGAGCGTCATCAAGTGATTGACGTGCTTCATCAGAGAGTGGCTCATTTGTGTTCGTATAGGCAAGGTCAATAGCTGGAATTTGCTGAGGGATCGGTTGCGCATTTACCGGATCCGTGATATATGGGTTTACCTGGGAAGGATAGAAACCCAATGCATCGATGGAAGATTGCGATACAACAGGATAGAGTTGATCGAGGTTTTCTGGTGCTTGAAGAATTTGAAGAGCACCACCACGATACCGAGCCATGTTGTTCGTGAAACGGCAACCGACAATCCACGTACGGGACGAGAATGTCGTTATCGCACCACCACCACCGTTCGTCGCCGTAAGAATACGATTGTTGCGTGCAAGAGCCGCATCGCGTGTTGCAAACGTTGTTCCATTTGCATCACGGAGATAGATAGGCTCCGTGTCCACCGTCGTGTCCTTGCGGAAACCAGTGAAGTCTACGTCACGGAAAAACGCCGTGCGCGCGCCTGGAAGCACGATGATGTGACCCCATTCACGCGAGAAGTTGTTGACGTCGCCAGCCACGAAGGTGATTCGGTCTGGGCGGACGTTGATTGG
>NZ_JBKKKY020000295.1:0-696 GCF_046613545.2 Aphanothece microscopica RSMan92
GTCTTCCGCGCCTTGGGGGGCGGAAGACCACGGCCAGGAAGCAGCCCCGCGACTATTCTGCCGCGGAGCGCAGCGGCTTTCGAGCGCGTCCCGGATACGGGGCGCGTCCTTGTTTCGTATCAGGCTCAAGCTTGCCTGACCGGCGATCCACCAGCGCAAACCTTGCCTTGTAATGCGCTGCGGAAGAGCCTATCTGACTTCCATCGACATTTTTTGGTCTGATGGACTGACCTCGCGCCCTTTCCTTCTGCACGGGTTCTCACCCTCTTTCTTCAAGACATCGGTGATTTTGTCCCGCACTCGCGGGCAAACTCGTGCATTCCCAAAACAAAGGAAAAGACATGACGACAGGTACAGTGAAGTGGTTCAATTCGCAAAAGGGCTTTGGCTTCATTCAGCCGGATTCCGGCGGCCCCGATGTGTTCGTCCATATCAGCGCGGTTGAGCGGGCTGGCTGGAGCAACCTCAATGAAGGCCAGAAGCTGTCTTACGAGGTGGTGGTCGACCGCAAGAACGGCAAGTCCTCTGCCGATCGCCTGCAGACAGCCTAACGATCGAGTCCTCCTGTTCGCGAACCACGGATGTACTGGTCGCGAGCCGAGGACGTTCAGGAGCGCCGGTGCCACGCGCCGGCGCACCCATTCCGTCAGCCTGCCATGACGAAGAGGAGATCGGTATGACCGTTTCCGGTACGAT
>NZ_JBKKKY020000296.1:0-695 GCF_046613545.2 Aphanothece microscopica RSMan92
CGGGCACAGTGGTCATAATGCGTTCCATGAGTACGTCCTGGGCTCGGCCTACACGAAGGGCTTCGTGATAGGGAACATGGGGCGAGAACGTCACGAGCGTGTAGAGTGGGATGAACTTGGTTGGATAGTGAGCGTGGATCCAGCCCTCGATCTTTTTCCGCAGGAGAAAGCGCTCATCGGCAACTTTGTCGCGCATTTCGATGAAGTTGTCCAGTGCCAGGTCGGCAATGGCATCACCAGCTGGTTTGCGCATGCTTTCGTAGCGACGGAGTGTACGGGGCCAATCGCCGTTCTCGGCATCAAGACAAAGCATAAGGATGCGGCAATCCTCGAAGCCGGCATTCATTCCCTGGCCGTAGAACGGAACGATGGCATGGGCTGCGTCGCCGATCAAGGCTACCTTTTCGCCGGCGGTCACCCATGGCGCACAGCGTACGGTAACGAGGGATGATTCGGGGTTGGTCATGAAATCATCCAAGAGCGTTGGCATCAGTGGTACGGCATCGGGAAACTGTTCGTTGAAGAACTGTTCTACGGCGTCGCGGCTTGTGAGCTCGGCAAAACTTGGAGAACCCTTGTGGGCAAAAAAGAGCGTACAGGTGAAGGAGCCATCGAGGTTGGGAAGGGCAATCATCATGTAGCTATGGCGCGGCCAGATATGAAGGGAGTTTTTGTCCAAAACAAACCCCCCATCG
>NZ_JBKKKY020000297.1:0-695 GCF_046613545.2 Aphanothece microscopica RSMan92
ATAGGTGAACCCGGCAAAGCCGAAATGGTCGGGCCGCGGCGTGAACTCGATATGCGTGGTGCCGATCTGGCCCTTGCCGTTCGTCAGCCGGTATTCGCCGCCCGAATACAGCGGGTTGCCGTCCGCGTCATACAGCGGGTCCAGCGCCACGATCCGCAGCGGCGTGTCACCGTCGATGTCGCTGTCATTGGCCAGCAGGGCCGCGATCGGGATGCTCAGGACCTGATCCTCGGTCCCGAAGAACACCCCGTCATTGCCCGCCGTCGGCGCGTCGTTGACCGGGGCCAGGTTGACCTCGACCCGCGCGGTCGACTGCCGGCCATAGGCGTCCTCGACCGTATAGCGGAAGAACGCATCGCCGTTCTGGTTGGGCAGCCCGGTGAACGAGATGGTGCCATCCCCGTTCAGCGTGGCCGTGGCCCCGCCCAGCGCCTCGACCGCGATGATCGTCAGCTCGGCCGTCCCTTCGGTCGCGTCATTGGCCACCAGATCGGCAGCCTGGATGACCGCAGTCTCGTCCTCGATCCCGAACAGATAGATGTCGTCCGCCGCGTTGAACCGCCCCAGACGCGCCAGCGTGTCCAGCTGGTCGCGGTCCCAGACCGTGCCATCGGCAAAGACGACCTCCTCGATCCCCGCCTCGCGGCCCAGGAAGTGATCGGCCACGCGCAGCGTGTCGATCAGGAACCCGTCGC
>NZ_JBKKKY020000298.1:0-689 GCF_046613545.2 Aphanothece microscopica RSMan92
GTAATTCCAGCTCTGTCCAGGGTTTATCCTCATTCCGTTCTGGGGTCTGAGAGACGAGGTTATTACCGCCCGCCGCGCGGACCGCCTCACGCAGCCGAACTGCACGTTCCGGACTTCCAGGTTCAGCTTCCGAACCTGGAAGATCTGCAGACCCTTCGATTTCGACTTCCATGTTCCGCGAAATCCATTCCAAAACAAACGCTTGCGCCCGGATGAGCCGTAAAAACGGCACACTCCGAACATGGAACACACATTCCGGTTGATAACGGCGTTCGGATCGTGCATTCTCCTTCACGAACGTAACGCAATCACCACGCAACCCGGCACCAACCGGGTCGCCCGGAGCCTCAATGTCCAACCCGCCCGCAGACTGGCACGCCGAGGATGTGAAGGCCGCCGTCCGGAAAACCGGCGTCAGTCTCACAGCCCTCGCGCGCCAGCATGGCCTGAGCGAGAGCGCGGTCCGGATGACCCTGCGCCGCTCCTGGCCGCGGGTCGAGGCGATCATCGCCCGCCACCTCGGCAAGAAGCCGCAGGCCATCTGGCCCAGCCGCTACGACGCCCGGGGCCGCCCCCTTCCGGGCCTGCATGCCGCCGACAGGCAGCACCGTAGCCGCCCGGCGCCCACCCCGCACCGTCAGAAAGCGGAGGTCGCTTGAACAAGCAGATCATCTCTCTCCCGCTCGACC
>NZ_JBKKKY020000299.1:0-689 GCF_046613545.2 Aphanothece microscopica RSMan92
TGCCCGCCGAGATTCCGCAGGAGGTCTACCGCAAGGCCCAGGAGCTGGCCCTTCTCGCGCACCGGGCGCTGGGCTGCCGCGGCGTCTCGCGCTCCGATTTCCGTTATGACGAGGCGGGAACGGGCGAATTGATCCTGCTCGAGGTCAACACCCAGCCCGGCATGACGGGCACCTCGCTGGTGCCCGAACTCGCGGCCCATGCGGGCAAGAGCTATGAGGCGCTCGTCACCTGGATGGTGAACGATGCGTCGGTGGACAGATGAGCGGGCAATTCCGCGTCTATGAGAGAAAGCGCACGCCCAGCTGGCTGGACGGGCTCTCCGCGTTCCGCTTCCGCCTCGCGCTGCGTGCCGGGGCGGTGGCTGTGCTGGGCCTCGTGATGGCGGCGGGCCTGTGGCGCGGCGGGCACTTCGATTACGAGGGCAGCAAGTGGCTGATGCTGCCGGGCAAGGCCGCGGGACTCGTCGGGCTTGCGGCGGAGGACATCACCATCACCGGGCTTGAGCATCACGAGCCGGAGATGCTGCTCGCCGCCATCGGCGTTCAGCCCGGAACCTCGCTGATCGGCTTCGATGCGGGGCGCGCGCGCCGCATCCTCGAAGGCCTCGACTGGATCGAGAGCGCCAAGGTGCAGCGGCTGTTCCCCAACCAGCTCGCCGTCGAGGTGAAGGAGCGCGAACCCTTCGCCA
>NZ_JBKKKY020000300.1:0-687 GCF_046613545.2 Aphanothece microscopica RSMan92
GCGTATATAGCCGAGGGGGCAACGCCCGAGCTGACAGATTACATGCGGGACATTTCCCTTCGCCGTCAGATCAAGAAGCCAGCCCTTCTATATGGAAAGGACGCAACTCTGGTGGGGCAGTCTATCTGGCACTACATTGCGGAACGTTATGGGAAAGATAATATCTCCAATATATTAAACCTTACCCGTATAATCCGGACGGAACAAACCAGTATTACCAGTACCCTGGGCATACCTTCCTATTCCAGGTTTTTGCGGGAATGGCGGGACTACTACGTGAATTTAAGTAGCCAGGTGAGCGCCGGGTACGTGGAGCCAACCCCTTCCTGGCGGTATCGACCCAGTACGTCTAATGATGTGGGTAGTAATGCCTCGATCAAGCTTTCGCAGGATAAAAAATGGATTGCGGTAAGTGAGCTACACAAAAGCCGCTACAAGGTTACAGTATTTAACCTGGTGTCGGGCAAGAAGATGATCATCCGGCAGGGGAGTGTGCAGGTAGATAATTTGGGAGAAACTACGGTACTGCCGTTGCTGTCGTGGACCAAGTACAATACCCTGGCGGTAGTGGTAGAAGAGAACAACCGGCAAAACCTTTTTATCTACGATAAGCTGGATACAAAAAGGCCAGTCATTAGGATGAAGCGGACGATACGGGGGCTGGATCAGATTGTTGATATGGATATT
>NZ_JBKKKY020000301.1:0-686 GCF_046613545.2 Aphanothece microscopica RSMan92
GGCCGGTGCCCGAAGAGAATAAAAACCCGACTGAACCCTGGTATCCGGAAGTCTATACCGCTCGGCCCCAAGTTGAAGCCCATCCGGTTGGCTCATACTCTTATAGACCAGGTACTTGTAGAGCCAAAGCTGCCGGGCGTAGCCTGCTTTCAGGTTGGTGTCAGATAGTAGCTTAGCTTTCTTTTCCTCGATCGTGGTTTTACTCTCCTGATGCAGCTCCACATTTCCCGTCTTGTAATCCATAACAAAAAGTGTACCGTCCACGGCTTGCTCTACCCGGTCAATTTTACCTCCTAATTTCAGGGAAACAGCGATATCATTTATCGGTAATACCAGCGCAACACCAAGTTTTTTCTCAGCCGCTACAACGGTCCTACGGGGAGTAGTGTTGATCTGATTACGAAGGAATTCGAGTACCTGCTGCACGCCAATCTGGTAGTACACCCGGTTCAGACCCATTTCGGTCACGTACCCCAAAAACATTTCTTCAAACTCTTTCCGCAGGATATCCCGGCATTGCTGCTCAGTGGGGTCTACTCCTGTCAGGAAATATTCCTGGTCAATCTTTTCCAGGGAGTTATGCAGCCAGGTTCCGATCTTATCCATTCCCAGCTCCTCTTCAATTTCCTCCTTTTCCTTTACACCCACAATTCGGCCCAGGTAAAACTTCATAGAGCACCGAATCA
>NZ_JBKKKY020000302.1:0-686 GCF_046613545.2 Aphanothece microscopica RSMan92
GTGCGAGCAGGAACCACTCCGCCGGCACAAACTGGTCGCCAGCCTTGGCAGCGGCCTCCTCGGCGGCGGCGAACACCCGTGCGGTCTGGGGCGCCATCAGCAGCCGGTCGCCCCCGCCCTGTACCACAGGCTGCGCCTTGAGCGCGGCAGCGATCAGCGCCTCGGCCCGCGCAGGGTCGCCTCCCGCGGCGCGGATCAGCCCCTTGGCGTAGGCCTGATCGTCTTTCAGCAGCGCATCCAGCAGATGCTCCGGGGTGAATTGCTGGTGGCCAGCGCCCAGCGCGGCCAACTGCGCCGCCTGGATCAGGGCCTTGGCGCGATCGGTATATTTGTCCGGGTTCATCGAAGGACGCATCCCTTGGTTGGTTGCGCCTCACGTAGGTGTGGCATTTGCGCCACACAAGGGGGCGGGGTCACGCTCCGGCGCGGGCCGGCATCTGGCGAAGCGGATCGACCGGCCGCACGCCCTGCCGGATCTGGAAGTGCAGCTGAGGCTGATCACGCCCGCCGCTCTGGCCCACCACGCCCAGCTGGTCGCCCCGGCGGACCTGCTGGCCTTCGCGCACCGACAGGCTGTCGGCATGGGCATAAGCCGTCACCCAGCCGCCGGTGTGGCGCACCAGCACCAGCCAGCCATAGCCCGGGATCTGGTTGCCGGCATAGACGACCTCGCCATCGGCCGCCGC
>NZ_JBKKKY020000303.1:0-685 GCF_046613545.2 Aphanothece microscopica RSMan92
GCCCGGGTCGACGGCCGAGACCCGATGGTCGCGCATGGCAGCCCGATGCCGGTCTGGGGCGAGTTCTTTGACGGCGCCTATGCCGCGATCAAGACACCGGGCGGTCAGCCCATCCTGACCAGCCAGCCCATCGTGGACCTGGTCGCCTATCTGGAAACGCTGCAACGCTGAGGGTGCTTGACGTAGGGTCATTCGCGCCGAACGCTGAACAGTGACGCATTTTTGCCATGAACCGGTGGCAAGGGCGTGCCGTGGCACCATCGATTGCGCGATCATCTGGGGGGATGGCGATGGAAGACCTGCGACGCATCCTGCATGTCGAGGATGACGACGACATCCTGCAGCTTGTCCGCCTGTCGCTGGACATGCTGGGCGGGTTCGAGGTGCTGCAATGCACCTCGGGGGCCGAAGCCCTGGAAAAAGCCGAGGCCTTTGCGCCCGACCTCATCCTGATCGACTTCATGATGCCCGACATGAACGGGCATGCCACGCTGCAGGCCCTGCGCGCCCGCCCGTCGCTGCGCGATGTGCCCGCGATCTACATGACCGCCAAGGATCTGCGGCTGGAGAGCGATCCCGTTCTGGCCGGGACGGCGATTGGAACCATCGCCAAGCCCTTCGACGCGATGGAGCTGCCGCAGCAGGTGCGCGCCCTGTGGGCGCGACGGGGCGCGGTGGCGGGGTG
>NZ_JBKKKY020000304.1:0-681 GCF_046613545.2 Aphanothece microscopica RSMan92
GGAGGTAAGGCGGGATGACGTATCGCGATTAGTTGCTGCAACGATGGAATAGGTGTAGCGAGTATAAGGCTGTATGCCTTCGTCTCGGTACGTGGTGGCCGTGCCGGGAAGTGTGGCAATCGTCTGGCCATTACGGCTGATGATGAGGGAAACCTCGTCGGGGCGAAGCGGCTGGCCAAAGGACCGCGACCGTACGGCGTCCCACGTGAGACGAATGGCCGTTACCGTATCGGGCAGCGTACGGGCACGAAACGGTACGGGAGCGGCCGGGGCGCGCACGTTGACGCGAGCGGAGTAGACGTCGTTGTCGGCAACATTTGAAATGGAGTTGCGCATATCCACCCACGAGGGATGAACCATGCCGTCGAGGAAATCAGCTCCGGAATAGTCGCCGGCGAACGTCTGTCCATTGAAAGGATTGCGACGGAGATCGTTTTCACCGTCGCCCACACGCCGGTCGGTCCATGTGGTTCCTCCGTCGGCGGAAAAGCTCACGTAGACATTGACCAGGATGTTGGCGGCATCATCACGGCTGTCGAAGTACATCACGGCAAGGTCTCCATTGGTTGGATCCAATGCCAACCATGGCCAGAATTGATCGTTCGTTGTGTCGGAATGGACGATAGTTGGTGCGGACCACGTCGTGCCATTATCGGTACTGCGCGAGAAATACACGTTAGG
>NZ_JBKKKY020000305.1:0-676 GCF_046613545.2 Aphanothece microscopica RSMan92
TGACCTCGTGATTGCGGATATGGCCGCCAATACGGTAGGCCATCGCCGCACCGACCACCTGCGGACGGCTGCGCTGGCCGAAGCCGCCGCCCAGTTCGCCCTGGACGTGCTCAGGCCTGGCGGCGCCTTCGTGACCAAGGTGTTCCAGGGCGGATCGGAGGGTGCGGTGCTGACCGCGCTGAAGCAGGGCTTCCGGGAGGTGCGCCATGCCAAGCCAGCCGCCAGTCGGGCCGAAAGCGTGGAGCTATACCTCGTGGCGCTCGGGCGAAAGCCTGCAGCGCCGGTTTAGGCTTTCTGCGCAAAGCCGTGCTAGCGTGATGCGCACAGGTGACCAATGACCAAGAAAAAGCCCGCCGCCTCCCGCGTGGAGGATGATCCCGTCCTGACCCTGACTGAAGCCAAGAAATGGGTGTCAGCCCGGCGCGTGACCGAAATCGAGTGCGTCGTGCCCGACCAGGCCGGCGTAGCCCGCGGCAAGATCATGCCCGCGTCGAAGTTCTTTTCAGACCCTTCGATGGGGCTGCCCTCCTCGATCTTTGTCCAGACAATCTCGGGCGAATATCCCGACGAGGACGAGGACTTCAGCTACGATCCGTCTGATGGGGACGTCGAACTCCATCCTGACTATTCGACGCTCTGCCTCGTGCCCTGGGCGCAGTCGGGTCCTGCGCCCAGG
>NZ_JBKKKY020000306.1:0-675 GCF_046613545.2 Aphanothece microscopica RSMan92
CTATGGCAATGATCGCTGGAATGCCGGCGGCGGCAGCGACCTGCTGATCGTCAACTACGCCGATGCGACCAGCGCCGTGATCCTCGGCACCACGACCAACACCGCGACCTCGGGTGCGCTGCTGAACGACACCGTCAATGGCGGCTGGCGCGGCAACCTGCATATCGATGGCAACCGCTCCACCGACTTCACCGGCGTCGAGCATTTCATCATCACCACCGGCGCCTCGAACGACACCATCGGGACCGGTGACGGCGATGACAGCATCGCCACCGGCAACGGCGCCGACAGCATCGCGAGCGGACTCGGCGCCGACACGATCGATGGTGGCGCGGGCAATGACCGCTGGGTCGGCAGCACGGTGGAAGGCGGCGACGCGGCGCGTTCGCTCGACCTGAACAATGCCACCGATTGGCAGGATCTCGGCGAGGACCTTGTTCGCTCCGTGGAAGGCGCCAACTTCACCTGGACCGGCAGCGGCGCGCGCGACATCACCACCTCCACCACGGTCGCCTATCACGACGCCATCACCACCGGCGCGGGCAACGACACCTTCCGCGGCGGCTATGGCAATGATCGCTGGAATGCCGGCGGCGGCAGCGACCTGCTGATCGTCAACTACGCCGATGCGACCAGCGCCGTGATCCTCGGCACCACGACCAACACCGCGACCTC
>NZ_JBKKKY020000307.1:0-674 GCF_046613545.2 Aphanothece microscopica RSMan92
TGACAACCCATTCGAAACGGTCAAAGGCGGTATGGAAATCAGCCTGGTTCCCAGCGTTGGAGAAGAATGATTGCACGGTTCAGATACCGTTTGATAAGCTAAGCCCGGCCACCCGATACGAACTCACCCTGGAAGCCAAGGCATCTGAAAAAGGCGATATCATAACCACTAAGGGCTCCTTCCAAACGGCTCCCGATCCGCAGGCCGTGGTACCCGTAGCCCTCACTACCTCCACCTGCCAGTACTTTTGGAGCTTCGATGACCAACAACGCGGCTTCAAAACCTACGACAGCATGAGGCGCATGAAACCCGACTTTTTCATCCATACCGGCGACTACATCTACTACGACAAGCCTGGTCCGCTGGCCAAAAACGCCGAAAAAGCCCGCCACAAGTGGCACGCTATGGACGGCTGGCCCGCGCTCCGCGACTTCTTCCAGAAAACGCCGATCTACATGCTCAAAGACGACCACGATCTGCTGAGCGACGACGTGAACCCCGCTACCCCCGCCTATGGTAACCTGACCGTTACAGGTGGCTTGAAAATCTGGCGGGAGAATGTACCCCTGCGCGACAAGCCCTACCGGACCCTCCGCTGGGGGAAAGACTTGCAAATCTGGCTGGTAGAGGGCCGGGAGTACCGCTCAGCGAATAAAATACCTGACAGTGAGGAC
>NZ_JBKKKY020000308.1:0-669 GCF_046613545.2 Aphanothece microscopica RSMan92
GCAGAACATCGCCTACCGGCCGGCCTGTGAAGGCTGCGACGCCTGCCTCTCAGCCCGCATTCCGGTGCAGACGTTCGAGTTCACCCGCAGCCGCCGCCGGATCGAGCGGCTGAACGCTGACGTCTCGGTCAGCCTGCGTCCGGGCCGGGCGACCGAGGAACAATTCTGGCTGCTGAAGCGCTACCTCTCCAGCCGTCATGCCAACGGCGGCATGAACGAGATGAACGCCTTCGATTTCGCCGCCATGGTGGAGGAATCCACCGTGCGCACGCATCTGGTGGAGTATCGCGCCGGCCCTCACGAGGATCTGATCGGCTGCACGCTCGTGGATGTGTTGGGCGACGGGCTGTCGTTGGTCTATTCCTTCTACGATCCGCGTGCGGACCATCGCAGCCTCGGCGCCTTCATGATCCTCAATCATGTGCGCCAGGCGCAGGCGGCGGGCATGGCGCATGTGTATCTGGGTTATTGGGTGCGCGGGTCGGACAAGATGGACTACAAGGCCCGGTTCCAGCCGCTGGAGCTGCTGGCCGGCGGGGGCTGGATGCCGTTCGAGGCGTGGCGCCAGCACCATGATGGCGAGGGCGGAGAGGATTAAGGGATGGACCGGCGCACGCTGTTGACGTCGATCGCAGTCGGAACGGCGGTCGGCGCAGGAGCCGGCGTGGC
>NZ_JBKKKY020000309.1:0-667 GCF_046613545.2 Aphanothece microscopica RSMan92
GTGCGGCCGCGGCCTCGCGCCGGTTGCCCGAAGCATGGGCCTCGAGCCATGCCGCGATGGCGCCCTGAAACGGAGCGGGCAAGGTCATGATGATGGAGGGAGGTTCATTTGCGCGCGCTGGTCCACAGGGACTAATTACCGTATTCGTCCTTATCCGTTCCTCTCACCGCGCGAAAGCACACGATGTTTCTCTCCTTCTTTCCCTCGCCGCGCCTGTTCTTCACCTCGGTAGCCCTCTGGACATTGTTCGCCGTGCTCTTGTGGTTCTTCCTCGCGAAGGATCTGGGCTACTTGATCGGGCTCGAGAACCCGCCGGAAGGCTCGCCCCCCATTATCGGCATCTCGGTGTTCTGGTCCAAGCCCTTCCTGTGGTTCTATGTCTATTACGCGCTGGCGGTGAGCATTTTCGCGGGCGTGTGGCGGGTGCTCTCGCCGCAGCCATGGTTCTACTGGTCGGTGCTGGGAACCGCACTCATCGTCTTCGTCATCTATTTCCAGGTCCAGGTGAGTGTAGCCATCAACGCCTGGTACGGACCGTTCTGGGATCTCGTTCAGGCCGCCGTCTCCAAGTCGAAGCCCGTGACGCTGCCGGAGTTCTATGCGCAGATCCTCACCTTCTTCTCGATCGCATCGGTCGCCGTCACGGTGATCGCGCTCAACAATTTCT
>NZ_JBKKKY020000310.1:0-664 GCF_046613545.2 Aphanothece microscopica RSMan92
CGCACGGTTGCCGCCACCTCGAGTCCGATGAAGCCGCCGCCGATGATGACGATGTTTTGCGCCGCATCGATGCCTTCGCGCAGCCTGTCGGCATCAGCGATGCCCCGCAGTGTCAGCACACCCGGAAGCTCCGCGCCGGGAACGGAGAGCAGGCGCGAACGCGTACCCGTCGCCAGCACGAGACGGTCATAGCCGAGTTCGTTCTTGCCGAATGTGACACGTCGCGCCGCGCGGTCGATCATGCTGGCGCGCTGGCCCAGACGGAGATCGATCCCCATTGCGGCGAGGGCGTCCGCCGGGCGCAGCTGCAGCTGGCTGCCGGTGGTCTCGCCCTTCAGATAGGCCTTGGAGAGCGGCGGGCGCTGGTAGGGCGGGTGCGGCTCCTCGCCGAGGAGCGTGATCGGTCCCTGATGCCCCAACTGCCGGAGTGACAGGGCGGCCTGAACGCCCGCCTGGCCCGCGCCGATGATGACGACGTCCATGTGACCTGTCCTCGCCGAGCCGCTGCCAGCTCTTTTTTTAACATGACAACCGTAATAAAAACATGACACAGAGCGACTGTCAATGATTGACATTCAGGAAAAACAGAGCTTTTAATATCACAAACGTCATAAAAACCGGAGGAACGCTGACATGAGCTTGGATATTGCCCGCCTGAAGGGTG
>NZ_JBKKKY020000311.1:0-663 GCF_046613545.2 Aphanothece microscopica RSMan92
GAAATAAGTTTTTGGAGATAACTCCAAAAACGGCATCAAAAAACCTAAAAGTTGAGTAAGAATAAGGAAATCGTGCTATCACTTATCATTTGTTCCAGAAATGATAATTATATGGGAAATCCGATGTGGCGTCTTGCTACGAGTATAAACTATTTATCAGAAAATATTTTTTACTTAGGTAGAGAACAAGAGGTAGAAATCATTGTGTCGGATTGGGGAAGTGTTGTGCCAATTGCCGAAGTGTTGAAACTGAGTGCGAAAAGCTCTGAAATTACACATTTTTTGCGTATTCCAGAAGAAAAAGCGAAAGTGCTTCAGAAAGACAGCCCATTTGCTGAGGTATTTGCTTTAAATGCAGCTGCTAGAGCGAGCAGAGGCCTTTTTATTGGTAGAATAGATCAGGATACCCTCGTAGAAAAAAATTTCATTAGTCGATTTTTTGATGCTTTTGAAAAAAAGGAAGATTTTGGAATCGATCTTAGTGGTTCTTATATGTTCGCTGCTCGTAAACAACTGCCATATTCCTTTGTAAAGAAAAGGCCTAGCCTCGCCGAGATAGATTATGCTATCAACCGTTTTAAGAATTGCATATACAGTGAGGAGTTAAAATTCTGTTATTGGGCATCCCCAGTTGGTATACTGCTCATGCACAAAAACATATGG
>NZ_JBKKKY020000312.1:0-659 GCF_046613545.2 Aphanothece microscopica RSMan92
CATTCGACCCCATCACCAACGGCCATGTTGACGTCATTGAACGCGCTGCTCAGATGTTCCATCGTGTGTCCGTCGTCATTGCCCGCAATAGCAAAAAGACGCCCATGTTCGACGAGTCTGAACGCCGTGCGATGGCCGAGGAGTCGTTAGCCCATTTGTCCAACGTAGCAGTTGTCGTACACGAAGGGCTCATCGTTGATTGGGCCCGCGCGCACGACGTACACGTCATTGTGCGGGGCATTCGAGCAGTCACGGACTTCGAATACGAGTTTCAGATTGCCTTGATGAATCGTAAACTGGAGCCTGGCCTTTCCACCATTTTCCTCATGCCTCACGAACGGTACACGTATTTGAACTCCAGTATTATCCGAGAACTCGGCAGATACGGCCAGGATGTTTCGGAATTTGTCCCCTCTCCAGTTAGCCAACGTCTTCTGGAACGTTTTCAGCAAGGAACCCTTCGATGACGAAGTCCGTCCATATCATTACGCTCGGTTGTAGTAAGAATACCGTGGACAGCGAGACGCTTGCTGGACATCTCTCGGTAAATGACTTCACGTTGGCGGCCGACATCGAGTCAGCTGATACAGTTATCATCAACACATGCGGATTCATTGATGCTGCAAAGGAAGAAAGTGTCAATACTATCCTCGAAGCAG
>NZ_JBKKKY020000313.1:0-658 GCF_046613545.2 Aphanothece microscopica RSMan92
TATCGGCACACTCCTGTATGGTAATCCCCTCATCGCTATCGAGAAGGATCATTACCTTTTGACTTACCCTGGATGATTTTATTTGAATGTCAACGATGAAATACTTGCCCTCTTCAAGGTAGGGTTCCAGAGCTGCTTCAATTAATTCTTTGAGCGCCATACTGCAACAAAAAAGGGGATTTTATATCCCCTCGATCTTAATTTTTAACCGAAATATGGCGCAAAGATAATACTATTTTACAATATCCACAAGAAGATCTCGAATAGGTGGTTTATTCGTTAGTTCTAGTAATTTTGAAACTTCATCCACTTTTCTCCTATGCGTTTTGTAACGGATCTTCTCTGGATTTTGTACAAATTCATTGTTTTGTACACAGTCCTCGTCTTTGGACTAACCTACTGGACGCTCAGCTCTCACTGGATTGTGGGATTTATGATGCTTTCTCTGCCCGTTTTGGTTGTTATCCATAGTGTTTTTCTGGTGGTGTGGGCAATACTGTCTCCCAAACGCATCATCACGACTCTGGTAGTGCTAGCGCTAGCCTTTCCTTTTTTGAACCGCACAATCGGTATACCTAAATCTACTACCGAACCTGTTCCCGAAGGCCCTCGGTTGAAGATTTTAAATTACAACATTGGCAATTTTAGCATTTTTAAG
>NZ_JBKKKY020000314.1:0-658 GCF_046613545.2 Aphanothece microscopica RSMan92
CGATGACCTTCGTTACGAAAGAGGATATCGAAGCCATGCGTTCGCAGCAACCGCGTGGTATGTATGCATTACTGACGAATGGCGTTGATTTGGATCGGTTTTCGTTTGACGAGCGATGCAGCCACCGTCGAGGCATCATTTTCACGGGCAAGTTGGATGTTCAGGCCAATCACTTGATGGCAACCGGTATTCTCAACAACATCCTTCCACTTATTCGCCAACAATTGCCCGACGTGGTGTTGTCGTTTGTTGGAGCAAAGCCGCGGAAAGCGTTGCTTGCTGCAGCGAAAGGGAGAGCTTCGGTTGTGGCCGATGTGCCGGACATTGTGCCGTATCTTCATAATGCAGCAATCTTTCTTCACCCACATGAAGGGGGCTCGGGAATCCAAAACAAGGTGCTCGAGGCAATGGCAACGGGATGTCCCGTTGTCACTACTAAGTCAGGCTTGCAAGGTATAGAAGCAATTCACGGTGTTCACGCCATGATAGGGACATCTCCAGCGCAGATAGCAGAGTATGCTGTGATCCTTCTGAAGAATCCCGAACTGCGAATGACGTTGGCGCGGAACGCACGCCTGCTTATGGAGACGACGCATTCCTGGAATCACGTTCACACCCAAACGGAAGGTGTTTTGGGACTAAGGCCACCTGCCGTGAT
>NZ_JBKKKY020000315.1:0-657 GCF_046613545.2 Aphanothece microscopica RSMan92
GCTGGAGCCGATCGGCGCCGACCTCTGGGCCCTGCCCTGCCCGCGCGCGCTGGATCACACGCCGCCCGGCGACTGGACCCTGGCGTTCCGGCGCGACGCCGCGGGGGCGGTCAGCGGTGTCGAGGTCGGCTGCTGGCTGGCGCGGCGGTTGGAATACAGGCGTCTGGGCGATTGATTGTCGGCCTGGACGACCGTGGGTAGACTCACGCCGGATCGGGTCGAGGAACGCCGGATGACCGCCTTCGTATCCAGCTTGCCCCGCGCGGGGGCCGGGTGGTGAGCGCAGCGGCCTCCCCCATGGAGGCGGTGCCCCGCCTCATCATCCCGGCCGGGCCGCGTTTCGCGGGGGTGGGGGCGGAATTCGTGCGCGGCACCGCCCTGGCGGGCGGGATCGAGGTGCCGCTGGCGGAACGCCTGGCGCTGATCGCGGAAGAAGTGCTGGGCACCACGGCGGACGCCGCCGGGCCGGTCGGGCTGGCGGTGCAGGACCGTCGCCACGCCGTGCGGCTGCTGGTGGAGATCGCCCGCGCGGATGAGGTGAACCTGGCGGGGCTGGACCAGAGCCACGCCACGGATCTCGAGGATTTCGAGCAGGTCGGCCTGTATCTCGCCGCCAGGCTGGCGGAACGGCTGACGACGGCATTGACCGGCAAGGGC
>NZ_JBKKKY020000316.1:0-657 GCF_046613545.2 Aphanothece microscopica RSMan92
CGGGCAGGTTCCAGCCGCCGCTGGCCGGGTCCAGCAGGTGGCACCCCGCCACCATCGCCCGGCCCGCCGCCAGGTCCGCCAGCCCGTGGCTCGACCCCGAGGCCAGCACCGCCAGCCCGCTGCCCGACTGGCGCAGCGCCCATTCCAGCAGCGGATCGTTCGACCCGGCATAGATCGGCGGGCGCGGGGCGATGGCGGGGTGCCACCTGCTGGACCCGGCCAGCGGCGGCTGGAACCTGCCCGCGGTCAAGGCTCATCTGCCGGGCGGCACGCATGTGGTGATCCACTGGGCGCGGCGGACGCAGGGGCTGATGCTGGCGCCGGGCAATCCGCTGGACATCACGGGTCTGGCCGACGCCGTGCGCCGCGGCCTGCGCTTTGCCCTGCGGGCCGAGGGTGCGGGGTCGCAGCGCCTGCTGGACGTGATGCTGTCGCGCGAGGGGCTGACGCCCGCGCATCTGACCGCGACCGCCGCGCCCGCCGAGACCCATGCCGACATGGCCGCGCTGATCGAGACGGGCGAGGCCGACTGCGGCCTGGGCCTGCAGGCGGCGGCGGGCAACCTGGGCTTTCTGCCGCTGCTGGACGACGAACGCTTTGACCTGGTGATGACGCGGCGCGATTACTTCGAGCCTCCGGTGCAGGCGTTGTTGGCCT
>NZ_JBKKKY020000317.1:0-657 GCF_046613545.2 Aphanothece microscopica RSMan92
CGTCGGTGATGAGCATCATCACCTTGCGTACTTCCGGCGTTCCGTAGGGGCCCGGGGCCGGCGTCGATCCGCCGGACAGGCCGAAGAAATTGGCCCATTCGGTGCGGGGCGACAGCGCGCGCAGGCCCCAGCGCAGACCCACGTCGGCATGCGTTCCGCCCGGCGTCGGCGAGAGCCGGTTCAGCGCTTCCATCACCTGGGAGCGATCGCCGGAGAGGCCGAGCATCGGCATCGGGCAGTTGAGGTTGGGCCCCACGATCGCATCGAACTGGGTCCAGGTCGTGCGCGGCACCCACGAGCACCAGCGGCTGTTGGCGTTGTTCCAGGCGATCTCGTTGGGATCGGCGACGCAGGCGCGCAGCGTGGTGTTGTTCACGCTGGGGAACGGAACACGGCACCCGCTCAGATGGCAGGCGGTGGTGGCTCCGAAGAACACGTTGCGCGTGCCGTTGGCGTCGTCCTGGGTGCAATTGAGCCCGACGACCGAGCGGCCGCCCGCCAGACACTGGACCTGGTTTTGATTGGTGGTGGTGCAGGTGCAGGCCGCCTGCAGCAGGCTGCCCGACCCCGAGAGCGCGGCGAACGCGCGCGGCGGCTCGCCCGGCATCCGGGTGAAGAAGCCCTGAGTGGATGGCGGGGGCGGCGGCGGCGGAGGGG
>NZ_JBKKKY020000318.1:0-655 GCF_046613545.2 Aphanothece microscopica RSMan92
CGTGGCGCAGGTGCCGCTCTACGCGGAATTCTACCGCCTCCTGTGCCGCGCCGACGATCCCTTGGCCGGGCGCGCGCGCATCACCTGGGCCGAACTCGCGGACCTGCCGCTGTGCCTTCTGCCCGGCGACATGCAGAACCGCCGCATCCTCAACCAGTTGCTGGCCGAATCCGGCGTCACCGCCGCCGCGCGCATCGAATCGAACTCGACCATCGCGCTGGTCGCCCATGTCAAGACGGGGCGCTGGGTGTCGATCGTGCCCAAGGCGCTGGCCCAGATGTTCACCGCGGCGGGCGACCTCGTCGCCCTGCCCGTGACCGACCCCGAGGCCGAGCATCTGGTGGGCCTCGTGACCGCCCGGCGCGACCCCGTGACGCCGATGGTGCAGGCGCTGATCGACGCGGCCGAACGGCTGGCGCGCGGGGCCTGAGCCCGCCTATTCGCCCATCCGCAGGACACCCCCCGCCAGCAAGGCGACCATCGACGCCTGGTCCAGATAGCCCGTTTCCTCCATCCCGCGGCTGTCCTGGAACCGCCGGATCGCGCGGCGCGTCCGGTCGTCGAACACCCCGTCCACCGCACCGGGTCGAAAGCCCAGGTTGTCCAGCCGCTGCTCGATCAGGTTGCGCGCCAGCCCGTTCAGGTTCAGCGCATC
>NZ_JBKKKY020000319.1:0-654 GCF_046613545.2 Aphanothece microscopica RSMan92
ACGCGGCGCTCCCCGCGACGGAATTCTGCCTCGCCATGATGGGCGAAGATTTCGGGGATCGTCTCGCCAGCCGCCTTGACGATCTCGTCGTCAGCGTCGCGGAAGGGCACGCCCAGCGCAAGCGCCAGACGCTTGCCCACGGAACTCTTGCCTGCGCCCATGAGCCCGACAAGCGCGAGCGTGCGCGACAGGAAAACCGACGTCTCAGACGTCTCGGACGGGGGCATGACGACGATTTAATAGGGCCACGGCGGGCTGGCGTCTAGCGGGCGCCCCAGAGCATGTTCGCCGGCGTCCAGCCCTCGTAGCGCTGGCGCACCCGCAGCCGGCACCAGCCGTCCGCACAGGTCTCCAGATCGGCGATGACGCCCGCATGCAGAACAGCGCGGACCTTGGCATCGGTCTGCGGGGCGGCGCGCAGGGGTACGCCCTGCGCCGCGGCCGCGCGCACCATCACGGTCGGGCGGCTGGAGAGCAGGCGCTTGTGCATCCAGGTGACCTCGCCATCGGGATCGCGGACGCGCCGCCAGTCCTGGGTTTCGGCGATCACCTGCATCGGCAGCCCGACGCGCTGATAGGTCCAAACGACGCGATGATCGCGCGTGGGGCCCAGGCGGCCATGGGCCTCTTTTTCATCGAGGCTTTCGAACCGCG
>NZ_JBKKKY020000320.1:0-652 GCF_046613545.2 Aphanothece microscopica RSMan92
GCCAAGACGCATGAGCATGCAGCGAAGAAACACGAAAGTGCAAGCCACCATGGCTGAAGCTGAGCCGTCGTGAGAGTTGTGACGGGCTGGAGAACGGTAGCTATAACGGGCGTGTACGGAAATGGATTTACCAACTCACGGCGCACGTCACCAGAGTACTGACGCAATGTATCGATGTTCCACGCGTTAGCATGGGCAGAAACAGCCCTGGCGGCACTGTGGAACATCGGAAGATCCGTCAGTGGTTTGGCTGGGCCGCCATCTTCGGGAGGCATAAAACGCGTGACCGCCATCGCGGCAGCGATGACGGTCAATAGTACGATCAAATAAGTATCGCCTTGAGCCTTCACGGCACTCTACTACCTGCCGAGTGCATGACGCAAGGACAACATACCAACCGTGCCGAAGCCAACAAGAAAAAGCACTTGGAACGGAATGGCAGCAATCTGTGCGTTGTAAATAGAAGTACCGATGCCAACGACGAAGTACGTCGCCAAAACCAACTCAACAAGAACTGCCCAGTGGATTTTCTTCTGCACATATTTCTTTTTCCGCCAATCGTCCTTCGTCTCGACAATTCTGAATTTAGGCGTACGCTTGAACTCACTTTTTTTGCCTATCAACGCTTCAAACACAGCCCTGGTATTGTTGA
>NZ_JBKKKY020000321.1:0-647 GCF_046613545.2 Aphanothece microscopica RSMan92
CCCGCACCCGGGACTGGTTTTGACTGAAACGCCGCGCGAGCGGACCGCCCTCCTCCACGCAATCGCCTGAGCCGTACCACACCCATGCCGCCGCCGATTTCTGGAGGGTGTCTTTAGGGGACCCATGCCGCCGCAGTCACCCAGTCCTCGTTGCGATTGATGATGACACCCGCAATGGATGAAAAGCAACGTCGCTTCAGCCGATAACGCGGTCAAAACCGTTTGCAACCACGAGGTTTTTAGATAAGGGGTTCCAAGGGGAGAATCGAAGATGGGTTCCAACGACGTCGGGAAGTTCAAGAAGTCTCTGCACACCGCCGTTTCGCTTACAGCGGTTTTAGTTCCCTTTGGCCCAGCTGTGCATGCTGCAGATGTCGGAGTAACATATCGCGACTGGAGCGGCTTCTATGGCGGCATTCATGTCGGAGTGGGTAGTTCCATCGACTCCCATTTGTCATCAAGTTCTTTCGACCATGTGATGGGCCCCACGGGTCCGACCGGCCCGACAGGCCCAACCGGACCGACGGGGCCAACGGGCCCGACAGGCGACACCGGACCGACGGGGCCCACGGGCCCGACGGGCGACACCGGACCGACGGGGCCCACGGGCCCGACGGGCGACACCGGACCGACGGGGCCCACGGGCC
>NZ_JBKKKY020000322.1:0-646 GCF_046613545.2 Aphanothece microscopica RSMan92
ACGGTATGCTGGCTATTGGGGGGTTGGCGGTTCAATCGACCAAACCGTAAATTTGTTGTAACGTTTGTTTTCGCGCAATCAAGCGAAAAACCGATCGGGCCGGACTTTGCCGTGCCTAAGCGCATCCAGCGGTTGAGATCGGAAGGCGTAACGAGGCCGCCTTCCGGTCGGCAGTCAGCAAGCACCGTGCCCGGCGCATCGGCTTCTCCCAGGTCGCTGGCGACACTGGGGCACCGCTGAAATCGTGAAGGCGGGTATAGAGCGCAGGCGTCACCACACAACCAATGCCGAGCGTGGAAGCCGCCTCCAGGTCGGCGGCGGAATCTTCAATCGCAACGGTTTCGCGCGGGTCCAGATCAATCGCGACAAACGCGAGGCAATAGACTTCCGGATCGGATTTCTTGGCACGGACATCTTCACCGCAGATTCGTACCTCCAATCGCGCTGCCAAATCGGGATCGAATAAGCATTCCATCAATGTGTTGGCGTTCTCGCGGCCGGTGGTCGTGGCGAGTTCCAGGGCCAGCCCCGCATGGGTTGCTTCACGAACAAGCCGCACAATCCCAGGCTGGGCCGTAGGCGGCGTGTCGCGGATCATCCGCTGGTAGAGCGCCGACTTGGTTTCTCCTTTCTGGATTTTGGTTTT
>NZ_JBKKKY020000323.1:0-645 GCF_046613545.2 Aphanothece microscopica RSMan92
CTGAACGGAGTCATCCCTTCAGTGGTGTGGGCGGGCACGGGTGTTCCGACGGCGGGCGTGGAGTGCCAGGTCGGGATCTACAACCTTCGCGCCACCCTGTTCTGCATTCAGGAGCAGGGCGCCGGAACACAGGTCGAGGAATGCTTCGGCGACCCGGTGAACTGGTGCGACGGTGAAGACTTCGCCACGACCGCCAACATGACCTGCTACGACGCGCCGGCCGGCTGGGATCTCTACCTCGGCCATCGAGTGTGTGTGAACAGTCCGGCGATGAACGAGTACTTGGCGGGGGCGCCTGCGCCGCCAAAGCCGTACGGCATCGACTTCAGCTGCGGGTTCGGTGATGCGCTGTGCACCCTCCAGGAGGACTACGCGGTGGGGATGCTGTCGTGGGGGATGGACGCCATCACCTGGGCGATGGATGCAACCACCTTCACCACCGACGGAGCTCTGTGGATCGGAGCAGCGAGCGAGTTCGCCTGGTGGCGATGGGCGGTGGTGCTCGTCACCGTCGTCGCAATGGCGTGGGGCATCACGGTTGGTCTGCTCAAGCAGGACGGACCGATGGTGCGCACCGCCGTCATCGGCGGCATTCTCGCCTGGCCGGCAGCGGAAGTCGCCGTGTGGACGCTTGGGCATCTGCTG
>NZ_JBKKKY020000324.1:0-645 GCF_046613545.2 Aphanothece microscopica RSMan92
AGGTATTCGACCAGACCGTCTTTCCTTCCCGCTTCATCACGGCCAACGCCGGCGAGCTGGAGACCCAGGGCCTCGAGGTGGAGTTCCTGTCTGAACCGGTGGAGGGGCTGACGCTTTCGGGTAACGCCGCATGGGTGGACGCCACCTACACAGACTTCAAGAACGTCGCCTGCTTCCTCGGCCAGCCGCAATTGCCGTTCGGCACGCCGCGCACCAGCCCCCGCCAGTGCATCGCACAGACCCCGGGGGGCAATTTCGTCACCACCGCGGACGGCAATCCCCTGACCAACTCGCCAGAGCTCGCCTGGAACCTGTCGGCCGCCTACGAGCGCCCGGTGGGCGCCCTCGTCGCTTCCGGCCGCATCAGCTATTCCTGGCGCGATGAGGTCTCGTTCTCCGCGGCAGGCGACCCCAATGCGCGTCAGGAAGCCTATGGCCTGATCGGCGCGGAAGTGGGCATCGGCTCCGAGAGCGGCTCCTGGCGGCTTCGCCTGTTCGGCCGGAACCTTGGCGATGAGAATTTCGTCAACAACATCATCGGTCAGCCGGTCCTGGGCGCGCCGGGCGTCTATTCCCAGTTCCCGAACTCGGAAGCCCGCCGCATTGTCGGGGTGTCGCTTGATCTGAAGTTCGGCGGCTAAGGGG
>NZ_JBKKKY020000325.1:0-644 GCF_046613545.2 Aphanothece microscopica RSMan92
GTCCGGTCAGTCCTGCGGTTCCACGTATTCGGTCCAGTACCAGTTGCCGAGCACGACGCCGGCGACGCTGCCGACCAGCGCGGCGACGGCGCCGCCATTGATCAGCACCGAGCCGGCGACGGCGCCGGCGAACATGCCGGTGGCCAGCGCGGCGGCATGGCCGCTGCTGATCCGCGGAGCGGCGGGCAGCGCGAGGGACAGGCCGGGCGCCGCGCCATGTGGCGCTTGTGCCGCGGTCTGCGCGCTGGCCGGGAGGGCGAGGACGAGCATGGCCAGCAGCGCGAGGATGCGCATCATCGTGGGAACTCCTGGATGGGTGGTGATGCCCCGCCCCATGGCGGGACGCGGTGTCAGGCTTCGATCATCCGGTACCAGCGGCGGGACCGGATGATCCGGCCCGTCGCCTTGGGCTGGAGGTCGAGCTCCTCCATCAGCCGCTTCACGCGGCGCTGGGCGTCGGCGTTGGAGACGCCACCCGCGGCGCGCGCCTTGTAGAAGGCGACGGCGCGATCGAAATCCGCCCGCGCCACGCGGTCGCGTCGATCCGCCAGCGTCTTCAGCAATTGCCGGGTGGACAAGCCGACTTCCCCTTCCAGGGAAACCGACCCGCCATCGGTCGCGGATCGCAGCAGGCCCACCGCCTC
>NZ_JBKKKY020000326.1:0-641 GCF_046613545.2 Aphanothece microscopica RSMan92
TCCGCGCCGATGGCCAGACTGCTGTTCGTTCACCAGAACTTCCCAGGGCAATTCCCCCATATCGCAGACGCGGCCGTGGCGGCCGGCCACGAGGTCCGGGCCATCGGCTCCAGAAGCGCGCGCCCCCGTCCCGGCGTGGAGGTGCGCGGCTGGGCGCTGAGCCGGGGCACCACGCCTGGCATTTTCGACCCCGCCACCCGCGCCGAGGCCGACCTGCTGCGCGGCGGCGCTGCGGCGGAGGTGGCCAGCCGTCTGAAGGCGAAGGGGTATGAGCCTGACCTGATCATCGGCCATCCCGGATGGGGCGAAACCATCCATCTGAGCGAGGTCTTTCCCGAGACTCCCCAGATCCTGTTTGGCGAATTCTATTATCGGGCTGTCGGCGCCGACGTGCACTTCGATCCCGAGTTCGAGACCTGGTCGCTCGCCTCGGCCATGCGGGTGCATGCCAAGAACGCAACCCTCGCGCTCGCCTATGCCGATGCGTCCGCGATTGTCTGCCCGACGCCGTTTCAGGCCTCCACCCTGCCCGCCGTGTTTCAGCCGCTGGTGCGCATCCTGCATGAGGGCGTGGATCTGGATCGGGCGCGCCGGAAAGCGCAGGCGCGCCTGCACCCGCCCGTCGGGCAGGCGCAGGCGCG
>NZ_JBKKKY020000327.1:0-639 GCF_046613545.2 Aphanothece microscopica RSMan92
AAAAATCTGATGCAGCCTTACCTTCCTGCTACCTAATTCGTAAATTAGCAAGTAAGAGTCCTCCGAAAGACGCTAGCTTTTAAAACAGGCTCAGCACCGCAGGTACTACTACCTCAGCAGTAAAACGAGAATCCAATTTATGAACGAGAAAAAACCAGATATACCACGCATCTTTCTATTGCTCACTACGGTCTTCTTCCTGGGGTGGGCTCCCGGCCTGGTCATGGCCCAGTTGGAGCAGACCAACCGGGTGGAGGTACCCACCAGTATGTTTGCCAATGAGCAGTTTGATCTGTTCTCGCTTGGTGAAGCTGGCGCGCTGATGGTGAGCCGGCGCTCGGACTATACCGGCACGCGCGACGAAACCTGGACCTTTACTAAACTGGATACGGAGCTGGAATCGGTGTGGGTACAGAGCTACCAGATGGACTTCCGTTACATTCCGGTAATGTCCTACCAGAACGATAACTATGCCTACTGGCTTTTTGCGGAGCCAGATACCGACCATTTTCTGTTTCTGCAACTCGACCTCAACCGCGGGCTGCTGGATGTGCACAAGGGAAATCTGCTGGCCAACGTCAGCGTCAATCAATTTAAGGTCATTGGAAGCAAGGCTTTGGTGGCGGGCTACTATCGGAG
>NZ_JBKKKY020000328.1:0-636 GCF_046613545.2 Aphanothece microscopica RSMan92
GCGAAGGCGGCAACGGCGCGCGCCGGCGTCCGGCTGCTCCAGACCTCGAAGGGTGCCGACCAGATCCCGCATGACCGGATGATCCCGGACTTCTACGCCAAGATCGACGTGCTGATCGCGCCCGTCGCGCCGGGGCGGGAAGGGACGTCGAATGTGATCATGGAGGCCCTGTCGCTGGGCATCCCGGTGATCACGACGCCCCATGCCGGCTTCCATGGCGAGTTCCTGGTCGATCGCAAGAACGCGCTGCTGTGCGACCGCGACGAATTGCTGCTGGCCGAGGCCATCTCCAGCCTCCAGCGGGATGAGCGGTTGCGCCGCAAGCTAGGGAATGAGGCCAGGCTGTTCGCGGAGCGGCACCACGACCTGACGACCATCGCCAAGGGCTATGCGGAGATCTTCAACCGCCTGATCTCGCCGCCCAAGAAGCGGCCGGTGGCGCGCCCGAAGGTCGCCTTCGTCCCGTTCTGGGAACCGATGGAGAATTTCGGCTCCTCCCGCCTGCGGGCCAAGTATCCGGCCGAGTATGTGGCCCGCACCGGGCGCTTCGACGTGGTGATCGGCTATGCCGAGGATGCGGATATCGTCGTGGTCGTGCAGATGTGCAGCGACCAGATCCTGGAGCGGCTGAACGCC
>NZ_JBKKKY020000329.1:0-636 GCF_046613545.2 Aphanothece microscopica RSMan92
TAGCAACCCGCAGTGGTATAACGTCATGACGTGCCAGCAAATACCGATGATACGCGCAAATCAACTCTATAGGCTCCAGTTCCGTGCAAAAACGTCGGCTGCAAAGGGAAGTAGGCCGCTTATCGTTACCGTCATGAACTCGGGTCCCCCTTATGACAACTTCGGCTTGAACGAAACCGTCACGTTGTCATCGGCATGGCAACCGTATGAAATGATATTCAGTGGACGCCCCAGTGACACGACCCGATCCGTGATCTGGTTCATGATGGGCGGTGAAACAGGAGATGTCTTCCTGGATGACGTTCGTCTTGAAGGCGTGGACAATCCAGGAGTGTTGCCCAATGAACAACTGGCGGCCTCCACGGTACAGCGACACGGCTATTGGGACCAGTGGCCGTCACCACAACGTTGGGCGGATCTCATGACGTTCTATCGTAGCCGGTTGGACGGGCTGTTTTCTGGTGTTCGGCGCCTTGTTCGAGACACGTTGCAGAGCCAAGTGTTGCTCTCCCCGTCTTTGCGTGGTTACGGTTATTTTGACGTCTTGCTGGCACCCGACTACGACGTGTATGCCTCGGCAGACTTCCCAAGCATAGAGAACAGCTATCTGTTCCAGCAGTATGGCGGATCGTTTTG
>NZ_JBKKKY020000330.1:0-636 GCF_046613545.2 Aphanothece microscopica RSMan92
ACGGGACGTGAGCAATCCCAGCGAAGTACTGCTGTCCAACAGGCGAGGCGACCAACCGGGCACGGCCATCGTAGCCGTGATGGAAGGAACTCGGCCGTTACTTGTGGAAGTGCAGGCGCTGGTTTCTCCAACAGGATACAACATGCCACAACGTGTTTCCACTGGATATGACGCCAAACGCCTGCAGATGATGTTGGCTATTCTCGAAAAACGTGGTGGAATTCAAGTGCGTCAAAGCGACGTCTTTGTTAATGTTGCTGGGGGAATTGCCATTCAGGATCCAGCAATTGATCTTGGCGTTGTGGCAGCTCTTGCAAGCTCCGTTTCGGATATTGCCATGCCATCGCGCGTGGCGTTTATCGGCGAGCTTGGCCTTACCGGCGAAATACGCCATGTGGCCTTTGCCGAACAACGCGTCCAGGAGGCCCTGCGTTTGGGCCTTACCCGCATTTATCTTCCTTCCACCGCTGCAGAGACCTTGCCTGCCCACCTCAAGCCCCACTTGCAAGGCGTAGAAAAAATTGCGCCCTTCCTTACTGCCATCATCGGTTGACCGCCGGAATACACATTATGGGAACAGAATCACGCCACGACCGTCAAAGCACGTCCGTGGCACAGGGAATGCGAGCACTTACG
>NZ_JBKKKY020000331.1:0-635 GCF_046613545.2 Aphanothece microscopica RSMan92
TGAAGCGGAACGGGTCTGAGGTGAGAACGAGCGGCGGTGCCAGTCCCGGTCCCGACAGCCGCCGTGCCGATGCCTGGAACAGGCTCTCATCGCCGAGGAGTGGCACGAATTGCTTGGGAAAGCGCTGACGGGAAAGGGGCCATAGCCGTGTTCCGCTGCCCCCGCAGAGCAGGACAGGATAGACCAGCCTCAACCTCCGTAGTTCTGCGCGCGCGCGATGCTTGCCTGAAGCTTGAAAATGACACAATACGGAGATTTATACAATCAATGATTGCCGTATCAGATGCCGGTCAGGCCACCCGGATCAGCATTGCGCCGACAACGATCAGAACGGCGCCCCCCAGCCGTGGCAACGTCACGGTCTCCTTCAGCACCCGCATCGAGAGCAGCATGACCACGAGTATGCTCGTCTCGCGCAGGGCGGAGACGCTTGCGATCGGCGCCACTGTCATCGCCCAGATGGCGATCCAGTATGCCCCGCCGGACAGGAGTGCGCCGCCAATTCCCGTCTTCCAGTAAGGCGCCACCTCGCGCAGGATGCGGGGGCCGCGCATGGCCAAGGCCGCGATCGACAGGAAAATCGCATCGAACACGAAGACGAGCCCAGTATAGCTCGAAGGTTCGCCTGAGATGCG
>NZ_JBKKKY020000332.1:0-633 GCF_046613545.2 Aphanothece microscopica RSMan92
CTTTGGCGGTGCGGGGAACGATACACTGGATGGCGGCGACGGCGACGCCACGCTGTCGGGCGACGGCGGTGACGACCTGCTGCGCGGCGACGGCGGTGACGACCGGCTGTTCGGCGGTGACGGCGCCGACACGCTGCAGGGCGGCACGGGCGACGACAGCCTGTCAGGCGGGGCGGGCGATGACCGGTTCGATCTGGATCGTGCTTCCGGGACCGATACGGTCAGCGACTTCGACATGACTGTGGAGGACGGGCGCACCGCCGACCAACTGGATGTGTCGGACCTGCGCACCCCCGCGGGGGACCCGATCACCTGGCGCGACGTGGTGGTTACCGACACGAACGGTGACGGCACGGGTGACGCCGTGCTGACCTTTCCCGAAGGCGAAAGCGTCGTGCTGGTCGGTGTCACGCCCGACCAGGTTGACAGCAAGCAGCAGATGGCCGCCATCGGCATTCCCTGTTTCGTGCGGGGCACACCGATCCTGACGCCTGGCGGATGGCGGGCCGTGGAACAGCTGGTGCCCGGCGACCTCGTGCAGACGGACGACGGGCCGCGTCCTGTGATCTGGGCCGGCGCACGGCGGGTTTCCGCGGCAGAGATGGCGGCACGGCCTGGCCTGGCGCCCGTCCG
>NZ_JBKKKY020000333.1:0-626 GCF_046613545.2 Aphanothece microscopica RSMan92
CGAGATCGACGGCGTGTCCGAAGCCATCGCGCGTGAGGCCCTGCGCCTGGGCGCGATGAAGCTGCCCGTCACCACCCGCGTCGTGATCCGCGAAGACTGGTAAGGCGCACCGCCGCCGCCACGATCAGACCCCGCCGGCAACGGCGGGGTTTTTTCGTGAAACGGCCGCATTTCCGCCGTGCCGTGCCGCGACCCATATGCCTGTTCGTAACGCGTGACGGGGTTTGACCGATGCATAAGCCTTTGCCTGTGGCCCTTGCGGCCGTCGCCGGGATGGTCCCGCTGCAGGCCGCCGCCGCCGATTTCGGCTTTGTCCGCTGGCCGGACTATCTGGATGCCTGGATCGCCCTGTCCGGCATCCTGTCCGTGGCCCTCCTGGTCTGGCTCAGGCGCCTGCTGCCCCCCGGCCAGCATTTCACGGCCATCCCCCCGGCGCGACGCAGCCGCACCCTGAACCTTGTGGCCTATGGGCTGGTCATCTCGGTCGTCACCTGTCTCGGGTTGATCTTCACCGGCATGGGCCTGCAGCGCCTGGCCGAATGACGTCCGCCGGGGCAGGGGGCCATCTTCGGGCTTGCCCCCGCGGCGGGCTTCCCTTATACGGCGCCATCCTGCGGTTCCGGGGC
>NZ_JBKKKY020000334.1:0-626 GCF_046613545.2 Aphanothece microscopica RSMan92
CTGCTTTTCGGTATCGTACCACTTCTGAAAATCAAAATCGTCGTTTCCCAGTAGCTGTCCGGTACGCTTATCCTCGGCCCGGAACCGCACGGGGCGTCGGTGGGCGGTGTAGAGTTCCAGAATATCCTGCATCAGCCCTTCGCCCTCCACGCCTTTTTCCAGCGTTAGCTTAGGCTCGGTATCAGCTTTGCGGGTAGGGTGAAACCAGTTGAGTTCGCGGGTCTTTTCTTCGCCCATCAGGTGTACCTCGCGGCCGTAGTTTAGCTCGTCAATCACATTAGCCACCAGCCCCTGATGACGGCTGACCACTATTTCGGGCGTCCAGTAACCAGGTAGGGTATTCAGGGTTTTGAACTCAAAAGGCAGGTTGGCCGGATCGGATCGGAGTTCGGCTACCTTGGCGTTGATTCCTTCCACGTAGGCAGTCAGGATGGCTTTCCCGCGGGGATGGTAGTGGGCCATTTCCCGCTCCATGTCGCCCCGGTACTTAAACAGCTTCGTACCGATGTCGCGCTTTATTTCGGAGGGGCCCAGTAGCTCAGCCACGGTGCCGGTAGCCTGCCGCCGCCACATTTCGAGCTGGAAGGGCCGGTCGGAGCAAGCCACATAGCCCTGAGCAAAAAACA
>NZ_JBKKKY020000335.1:0-626 GCF_046613545.2 Aphanothece microscopica RSMan92
CTGCCGGCCTCCACTCCGGCAGACAGTGTGAATCACTTTCCCGCTGATTTGGGAATCCCGAGAGATTCATTCAGGTCGGATGCCGCTCTAATCGCATCGATCACGCTGGCACGTATGCAGCCGCTTGTCGTGCAGCCGGCGACGACGAGTGTGTCCGCGCCCCTTGCGATCAAGACATTCGTGAGATTTGTGCAGAAGAAAGCTGAGGCCTGCGTCTTGCGCACGATCAGCTCGCCGGGCAACGGAGAGAGCTCTGCCACCACTTGGCTTGCATCGGAATGTTCGGTGAGGTCCCGAAGTCGCGGCACCTTCTCACACCACACTCCTGAATCCGACCCGTCATCGGCATAGATGATCCGGGTGAAGGCAACCGGCATGCCCCGCGCGCGGAAGAAGGCCAGCAGCGGAACGGTGGCCGTGACCGCATCGTTGATGTTGCCGCCGCCTAGTATCTCCGGATCGACGAAGCCGTTTACGAAATCGACGACGAGCAAGGCCGTTGACCTTCCGAAGCCGCTCTTCTGGCCGAACTGCTGCCTCGCGTAGATGCTGTCGCTGCTCAAGCGCGTTCACCCTAATGAAGATCGGAGAATAGGGTCCAAGACGTTGCCCAGGCAAGATCGTTA
>NZ_JBKKKY020000336.1:0-626 GCF_046613545.2 Aphanothece microscopica RSMan92
CTGGCGCAGGGACGCGGCGGGGTGGATCGTGACCACGGACGCCACCACCGCCACGCCGTCGCAATGATGGGCAGGCTGGAACAGGGACGCCTCGGCGAAGCTTTCCCCCGGCCCCGCCCGGTGCAGCACGGCGCCGCGCCCCTCGGCCGAGACGCGGCGTAGTTCCAGCGCGCCACGACGCACCAGCACCAGGCCGATCGCGGGGTCGCCGGCACGGAACAGGATCTCGCCGGCCGCGAGGCGGCGATCCTGGCCATCGGGCAGCATCGGCAGGGTCATGTGACCGGGATCATACCCGCCACCCCCCGCCCCGCGATAGGCCGCCCGCGCCATACAGGAGACGACTGATGATTCGCCTGACGCTCGCCCTGGCTGCCCTCGCTTTGGCCGCCTTCCCCCTGCCGGCCGCCGCCCAGCACAATCACGGCGCCCATCACCACGGCCGCCCGCCGCAAGCGGCGGCGCAGCCCTATGCCGGACTCCAATCCCGCACGGTCAAGTCGCTGAGCGCCGAACAGGCGGCGGACCTCGCCGCTGGGCGCGGCATGGCGCTGGCGCTGGCGGCGGAGCTCAACGGCTATCCTGGCCCGATGCATGTCCTGGAACACGCCGAGGCGCTGGGCCTG
>NZ_JBKKKY020000337.1:0-625 GCF_046613545.2 Aphanothece microscopica RSMan92
TTCACGAGATAGGGCGTGATGATGATCACGAGTTCGGTCTCATCGTTCTGGAAGTCGCGCGAGCGGAACAGGTTGCCCAGAACCGGCAGGTCCTTGGCCCCGGGCAGCCCCTCGATCGCCTGACGGGTGCGCTGCTGGATCAGACCGGCCAGCACGATGGACCCGCCTGACGGCAGCTCGGTGGTGGATTCCACCCGGCGCACCGACAGCGCCGGGATCGTCAGCCCGCGCACGATCTGGTTGACGCCGTCGGCGTCGCGGATCACCCGATCGCCCGTGGTGAAGGCGCCCTGGTTGGTAAGCTCGCTGACCTCGGTTGAGACCTTCAGCGAAATCCGGCCTTCGCTCAGCACCACCGGGGTGAAGGCGAGACCGACGCCGAAGGGTTTGAATTCGGTCGAGATCCGGTCGTTGTCCTGGGAGATCGGGACCGGAAACTCGCCGCCGACGAGGAAGCGGGCCGCTTCGCCCGAAACAGCGGTCACGTTCGGCTCGGCCAGCGTGCGCAGAACGCCCACCCGCTCCAGCGCATTGATGGCGGCGTCCGCCTGCTGCTTGGACGAGAGCTGGCCAGGCCCGAACGTATAGCGGAAGCCAAGGTCGGGCCGGGCCGGATCGATGAAGT
>NZ_JBKKKY020000338.1:0-624 GCF_046613545.2 Aphanothece microscopica RSMan92
CTGATCTCGCCGCGCCAGGTCGTGCACGAATGCCAGCAGGGGTTGCTGACGACGCTGGACTATCCCTTGCCGGGAACCGATCGCCCGATCGGGATCACCACATTGGCCGACTGGCAGCCCACCGCGCTGATGGCCGCCTTTCTGGAAATGCTGCACGCGCAGGTGTGACCCTGCGCGTGCCCCGCACCCTCAGGGCTGGTCGGGTTCGACCTCCTCCTCGACCTCGGCCTCGGAAGCGGCCTGAGCGTCGTTGAACAGCTTTTCGATGCGTGCCCGCGACGTTGCCATCTTGACGCGCACCTTGGCCACCTCGGTGCCGCCGCTTTCGTCCAGCCCTTCGACGCGCAGGTTCGCGGCACGCATGTACCGCTCGCGATCGGCCAGCAGGTCCAGGAGGGGCTGCTTGTCGCCCTTCTTGGCGGCTGCCTGCGCCTTGGCAAAACGGGCGTTCAGATCAGCCTCGTCCTGTGACGCATCGGTGGTCAGCTCCTTTTCGGCCTTGGCCAGTTCCTGCGGCATCTGGGCGGCGGCCTGCTTGAACTCGGCATAGGCCGCGTCGATCCCGGTCTGCACGGTCTTGATCACCGCATCGGCCGCCTGCGCCTCGACGATCGCAGCCGCGAA
>NZ_JBKKKY020000339.1:0-621 GCF_046613545.2 Aphanothece microscopica RSMan92
ACTACTGTAACATATATTTTTCGCCCTTCCTTTACCTTGGAGCCAGCCTGTGGATATTGCGAAATAATTGTCAATGGGGGGACCTTCGCCACAAATGTACAGTCACTCACCTCATACCGTAAATCGCGGGTGTCGAGGTAATCTTCCAGCTCCTCAATGTTCATATTTTTCAGGTCTGGTACCGTGATAGCCTCACCGTGATTGGTGCGCATGGGCAGGTAGAGGAAGAAGAAACTCAGGAACAAAACGGTTACCAGTGAAATAATGATACCGATATGAATAAGAAGGTCTTTCCGGGAGTTAGTACTTATTTTAGCCATGGGCTTACAAGAGCATTTCGTTTTTAAACGGTAAAAATAGAAGGAAATTTTTACGCCACCAATAGTCGGGGTTTGTTAGCGTCCCATCATACGCTGGACGTATTTCCCCAGTATATCAAATTCAAGATTAACTATATCCCCTTTTTTTAGTTGGTGAAAGTTAGTATGCTCGTAGGTGTACGGGATGATGGTCACCCGAAATGAGCCATTTTCGGAATTGAACACCGTCAGGCTTACGCCGTTGATCGAAATAGAACCTTTCTCAACGGTAATATTTCCCAACGAGGAATCATATTCGAAA
>NZ_JBKKKY020000340.1:0-620 GCF_046613545.2 Aphanothece microscopica RSMan92
CTATGACGTCCTCACCTTCTTCGAGGCGTCGGCCGGGATCGTGGCGGACATGGTGAGCGGCGGCACCGGTGGTGATGCCGCGGGCGACGTCTATCTCGGCTTCGAGCGGATCATCGGCTCGCGCTTCGCCGACACGATCCGCGATGGCAGCACGTCGTCCCGCATCAGCGGCGGCAGCGGTGATGACCTCATCGACGGCCGTGGCGGTGCCGATACGCTGACGGGCGGTGCCGGCAACGACACGCTGATCGGTGGGGCTGGCCGCGACCGCATGGATGGCGAGGGGGGCGACGACGTCTTCGTGTTCAACAGCCTCGCGGAAAGCGCGGCTAATGCGCCCGACGTCATCGTGGGCTTCACGGCCGGGGACCGCATCGATCTCTCCGCGATCGATGCGGACGGCATTGCCGGCAATGGCGACACGGCCTTCACCTTCATCGGGACCGCGGCGTTCACCGCCCTCGGCCAGGTGAGGGCGGTGAATACCTCCGGGTCGACGTGGCGCATCGAGTTGAACGGGTCCGGATCGCTCGCCGCCGACGCAGCCATCACGCTCAGCGGTGGCCCGGCCACCAGCTCGGCAGACTGGTTCATCCTCTGAGGCACTTGCGCCGATGAGC
>NZ_JBKKKY020000341.1:0-617 GCF_046613545.2 Aphanothece microscopica RSMan92
GACGGCGGCCTATGTCGCCGCGGGCTTCGTGCCCGAGACGCGCGAGGACATCGGCGAATGGTCCACCCTGGTGCTGACGCGGGCCTGACCGCCGGGGAACGCCGCGAATTGGGGCGAAGCGGCCTGAAAATGGCCCGCTTTGCCCCGCTGTTGCCGCACATGCCTTAGATTCGCCACAATCGGCGCGCATCCAGAACGCGGGTCGGGGCAGGTTTCACGGGGATGTGTCATGTACGACCCGAATCTGCAGGATTTCTATCGCCGCATCGACCGGGTCGAAATGGCCCGCGCGCGCGGCCTGGGCTTTGAGGCGACGGGCACGCTGGGCCGGTCGGCCTATCGCCGCCCCGCGGCGCGGCGCTGGTCGATCCTGAAGCCGGTGCTGCTGGTCTGCCTGATCATGCTGGCGCTGAAAGGCGTGATCCACCACGAGATCGGCGCGGCCACCTATGACCAGCGCGTGGCCGGGCTGATGGCGGGCGACGGCGTCGACCGGCTGGGCGCCTTCCTGATGACGGCGGACCCCGTCACGCTGTGGATCTCGGGCCAGATCGCCGAGGCGCTGCGCTGACGCGCGAAAAGCCAAGGGCCGCGCCCCGGGCGGGGTCGCGGCCCTG
>NZ_JBKKKY020000342.1:0-607 GCF_046613545.2 Aphanothece microscopica RSMan92
ATGATAGTAGGCATGGTCGATGTTCCCCGCGATGTTCGACCGATACGTGCCATAGCGCTCTTCAACAAATGGCATGTCCAAGGTTGCTTCATCCAGTTGTCGTACACGCTCGCAATACTCGCGAGCCTCTGCCCATATCGTTTCGCGAAATGCATTCCATTCTTCGTCCTGGACAATCTCGGGGTGGGCAAAACTCCGTTGATCATCTGCATTGAGAGTGCCGCCCCGTAGAACATCCAGCTGAGCCTTGGTATAGTAGTGCAAATGATACGCCAATGCGAGAATCGTGTTTGCACCACCTATCTGATGCATGGCTGCGGACAACGGTATGTCGTGAAGGAGGCCCTGAAGATGCACGGACGTCCAGTTTTCGCCGAAATAGAGCCCATGTATGCGGGCTGCAAGAATGTGGGTATTGCTCATGCGGTTGTGTTCGCTCGTACACGTCGGTACCACCATTATTCGGGAAGCGCTTGCCCGCGCGTTTCGCGAGCGAAATAGAGGGTACCGAGTCCAACAACGTAGGCCAGAGCAAACGTTGCAATGGCTTCTCCGTAACCACCGAAGGTTTGCACCAAGGCCCCTGTCGAAATCAACGCAAGGGACG
>NZ_JBKKKY020000343.1:0-605 GCF_046613545.2 Aphanothece microscopica RSMan92
TCCAAATACCCTCAGGGGTTGAATGGCCGGGCAAGGCCCGGCCAGAGGGGGCGGAACGCCCCCCGCGCCCGCCGGATCAGGGCAGCAGGACAAAGCCCGCGCCCGTGTCTTCCCAGATGCCGTCCTCGTAGGTCAGGCGGATCGGGCGGTCGGACAGGGCGATGACCTCGGCCGTGATCGCGCGCCCGTCGACCCAGGTGCCCGCCGCCAGCACCCGCGCGCCGGGGCCGGACAGGCGAAAGGTCAGGGGCTGGTTCTCGTCCGGGCCCATCATCGCCGACAGCTCGCGCAGCGCCGCATCGAAGGCGGCAAAGCCGGGGGCGGGTTCCAGCTGCACCCGCAGCGCGCCGTCAAGCCCCAGGTCCGAGACCGCGAGGAACCAGGGCGGCCCTGTGTCCGGCGCGGCGGGGGCCAGCGCGACCCGGCCCTCGAGCCGGATGCGCCAGTCGTCGGGGCCCATCCGCAGGTCGACCGCGGCGCCGGGGAAATGCGTCTCGATCGCGCGGGCCAGCCCCTCGACCGTGGCGCGCTTCTCGCTGTCGAAGGTCACGCTGTCCTCGCCCAGCTCGGCCTCGAAGGGGACCTCGACCGCCGTGCCCCGCGCC
>NZ_JBKKKY020000344.1:0-600 GCF_046613545.2 Aphanothece microscopica RSMan92
GCCACGAACGCTCGTTACGGATATGCCTTGACAAGAACATCGTTCAGCGACCCCGGAGTCACGAGGGAAAATGGCGTCATTGAACATCGTCCGTCGATAACCGTTACACCCAAGCTTGGTCCACTGACAATTGCTCCCACGTTATCCTATTCCGAAAACTGGAACTTCCAGCAATACACGGAACGTGTTGATCCCACAGACTCTTCTATCGTACGATCACGAAGCCAAGGGTTCTTTCGAGACTACACCTACTCGGCAGGCGTCAACATCAGCACCTTCCTCTACGGCATGCTGAAGCCCGATATCCTTGGTATCAAAGCGTTCAGGCATACGCTCCAGCCCACGATCAGCGTTCGGTACCAGCCCGATCAATCAACCGTCGAAGGCGGGTCGTATGGTCGATATGTAAGCCCAGTCTCAGGCCAGACGATTACCTATGCACGTTTCAACAACGTCCTGGCGTCGCGTCAGGAACAGCTCGCTCTAGGGTACTCCCTCTTGAACCGCTTTGCGATCAAGATGGCGGACGACGATACATCGGAAGCAAAGCCGATCGAACTCTTAACGGTTGACGTATCAGGGAACTACAACTTCGCAGCG
>NZ_JBKKKY020000345.1:0-599 GCF_046613545.2 Aphanothece microscopica RSMan92
CGACGGGCGCGTGCGGGTGCTGCCCTGTCCTGGGTCGTTCAACTACGCCGCCATCAACAATCGCGCCGCGTGCGAGGCTGCAGGCGACGTCCTGCTGCTGTTGAACAACGATACTGAGGTGCATCACCCCGATTGGCTGCGCGAAATGACGAGCCACGCGATCCGGCCCGGGATTGGCGCGGTGGGCGCGCGGCTCCTGTTCCCGCATGGTCAGGTCCAGCATGCCGGCGTGGTGCTGGGGCTCGACGGGATCGCCGGGCACGACATGCTCCAGGCGTCCCGGCGCAGCAGTGGGCCGTATGATCTGTTGCGCCTGACGCGCCGGGTGTCTGCGGTGACGGCCGCTTGCCTTGCCATCCGGCGCGAGACCTTTCTGGCGGCGGGCGGCTTTGACGAAACCCACCTGCGGGTGGCCTACAATGACGTCGATCTCTGCCTGCGGCTGCGCGCCATGGGGCTGGAAAACCTTGTAACGCCGCATGCCGAACTGACGCACAAGGAAAGCGCGACCCGCGGGGACGACATGTCCAACGCTCACCGTGCCCGCTGGGAAGGCGAACGCGCCGTGATGCGGACGCGCTGGGGGGCGGCGCTGGAGA
>NZ_JBKKKY020000346.1:0-598 GCF_046613545.2 Aphanothece microscopica RSMan92
GCCCCATCGGGGCGGCCCGGCGCGGCATCAGCGGCCGCGAAGAGGCGCCACGGGCCGATCTCGCCGGTCGCGGGATGGTAGTCGGCCTGCTCGATCGCCCCCAGCCGCGTATCGGTGAAATAGAGGGTGCGGCCATCCGGAGCGAAGGCGATGGCATTGGCGACGGTCACGCCCGATCTCAGTTGCGTCACGGCACCCGTCGTATCGACACGGTAGAGGCCGCCGGTCGTGCGCAGGCCGAAATCCCACATGCTGCCGCAGAGGATGCGGCCGGCAGGGTCGCATTTGGCGTCGTTGAGGCGGTTCTCGGGCGGGCCGTCTTCGACGTTCGCGATCGCTGCGAACTCCCCATCGCGCGGATCGAAGCCGAGCAGGGCATGGCGGACCGCGACGACGAGGCCGCCGGAGCGCCGGCCGCCCACGGCGCCGATCAGATCCGGCATCGCCCAGCTTTCGACCGCGCCGCTCGCCGGATCGAGCCGCCGCAGCGCCGGGGCTCGCAGGTCGATCCAGTACAGGCACTGCTCGCGTGCCAGCCAGCTCGGCGACTCGCCGAGGACGTCGCCGCTATTGGCCGCGACAATGAGGTTGGGCTCCG
>NZ_JBKKKY020000347.1:0-598 GCF_046613545.2 Aphanothece microscopica RSMan92
TGCGATCGACCAGCATCCCCATCTTGCGGCTGAATTCGCCGTTGCCGTCGGGCAGCATGAACACCTTCTCGATGTCGCGCGATTTCGCCCACTGGAACATCACGAAGGCATCGTTGACCGACAGGCACACCACGCGGTCCACGCCCAGCGCGCGGAAATCGTCATGCGCGCGTTCGTATCCCGGCAGGTGGCTGTCCGAACAGGCCGGGGTAAAGGCGCCCGGCACGCCGAACAGCACCACGCGCTGCCCGGCGAACACGTCGTCGCTGGACAGAAGCTTCCATTCATAGGGGTTGGGCCCGCCCAGCGCGTCATTGCGCACGCGGGTGTGAAAGGTGGCGTCGGGCACGGTCTGCGGTGTCATTCTGGCTGTCTCTCCCTGCAAGCGGCGCGACCATAGACGACGCGGCCGCCCTGTCCAGCCGCTACCAGAATTCGGTGCCGGGCGCGCCCTTGATGCGCCCCGACAGGTTGGGCGTGACCCAGCCGCCATAGAACCGCCCCGGCTGGGGCGTCACCGGCAGGCCCGCCACGGTGCAGGCGTCCATCGGCGCGGGGTAGAAGGCCAGGTATCCCGCCAGCGCCGCAAAGGCCGGGG
>NZ_JBKKKY020000348.1:0-597 GCF_046613545.2 Aphanothece microscopica RSMan92
CTTCCAATGTAAAGGGAGTAATACTTTCAGGCAGCCCTTGCTCCGTTCGAGAGGAAAACGCGCCTACGATTGATCTCGACCTTTTCCGCAAGAAAATACCTGTACTTGGGGTATGCTACGGAGCTCAGCTGATGGCCCAACTATTGGGAGGAGACGTAAAACCCTCCGAACACCGGGAGTATGGCCGGGCAAAAATGCAAATCAGGGATGAGGACTCTTCACTACTGGCCGGACTTTCCCAGACCTCGCAGGTGTGGATGTCGCACGCCGACACCATTGTCCGCATCCCGGAATCATTTCGTGTAATCGCTTCGACGGAGTCTGTGGAAGTGGCCGCTTACAAAATTGAGGATGAGCTAACCTACGGTATTCAGTTTCACCCCGAAGTAACCCACTCTACGGAGGGTAAGCAACTACTGCACAACTTCGTAGTTAACATTTGCGGTTGCCAGCAAGACTGGACCTCAGAATCGTTTGTGGAAAGTACCATCGAAAATCTCCGGATTAAGATTGGTAACGATAGGGTAGTAATGGCCCTTTCTGGTGGAGTTGACTCTTCCGTGGCGGCAACCCTGGTGCACCGGGCCATCGGCAAGA
>NZ_JBKKKY020000349.1:0-592 GCF_046613545.2 Aphanothece microscopica RSMan92
GTAGGCGGCCTTGGTTTCGAAGTCGCAGTCGATGCCGTGCCGTGCGGCGAGCCTGTTGATTTCGCGCAGCGCCGTCTCCTGCGCCTCGGCGTAGAGCCTCGCGCGGGCCTCGCCGTGCTTCTTCTCGAGTTCGGCATAGACGAGGCCATGCAGGGAGGTGACCTTGGCGGTTGAGCGCCCCGTCACCTGCTGCCCGATCCGCCGCGCCTCGATGACCGCCGCCGTGAGGCCCAGATCCTTGAGGCAGCGGGCGGCCGTCACGCCCACGATGCCGCCGCCGATCACGGCGACATCCACCTTCAGGTCGCCCTGGAGCTGGGGAAAGCCGCCGTCATCGGTGCCGTCGTTCCAATAGGTGCGTTGTAGGCTGGGTTCGGCCATGTCAGTTTCTCCGGGGCTTGCCCACGGCAACTGGCGCTGGCGGGATTCTGTTCCCGTCGGCTCAATGATCGGTTCTGGCGGCGATCAGTGCTTGCGGCGGGGCGTGCTGCGCCCGGGGGCGCAGAACAGCGTGTGCAACGTCTCGATCAAGGTTTTCACCTCCGGGCTGGCGAGCGCGTAATAGATGCTGCGGCCCTCGCGGCGCGTGGTG
>NZ_JBKKKY020000350.1:0-592 GCF_046613545.2 Aphanothece microscopica RSMan92
CTTGCGGTTCTCGACGAACGCTCCTACGTAGGTGGAACGATGGGCAAGGACCATCCCATTGCATGGTGTACACCAGTTGGAACTGGTAGATCATTTTACACAGCTGGTGGCCACACGTCTGAATCGTACACAGAATCCGAGTTCGTCCAACATGTGCTTGGTGGCATCGTTTGGTCTTCTGGTGAAGGATATTCAACCGGGCTCGAGTTTCAGTCCTCTTCCTTTACACTCACGCCTGTCTTGGAAGGGATTGAACAGTCATTGACGGTTAAGGAAGTCAGTGATGGACAGCTTCTCATTCTCGCGCGATCGGGGCAGATATATGCGTATGACATTAACAAAGGCGAGCTGAAGAATGCCGGATCGATATCGGTTGGAAAGCTCGGGGAATCCGGCGCCCTTGGAATGGCAATCGATAAACGGAAATCCGTCCCAAGGATTTTTGTTACAGCAGCTGATTCGAAGACCTCTGTATTCTCTGTTCTTTCGTTTCGACTCCGCGACAACATCTTGGATTCGTCGAGTATCGATACGGTCCTTTCTTTCCCCTATGATGCTTCCGCACTGTATCATATTGGTGGAGGACTGACAT
>NZ_JBKKKY020000351.1:0-591 GCF_046613545.2 Aphanothece microscopica RSMan92
GCGCGGCCTTGCGCGACCTGTGGCTGGCGGACCACCCCAAGGCAAAGCTCTATGTCGCCTTTGCCGACTTTGCCTTTGTCCGCCTGCATCCCGTGTCGGCCCTGCTGAACGGCGGCTTTGCGCGCGCCTTCCGGCTGGAACCGGGCGACTTTCTCTAGTTCGGGTTGTCGCAGCGCAGCGTGACCTTGACCTGGCCGCGCAGTGCCTGGCTCCAGCGCAGATGGGCCAGCGTGCCGCCCGCGCCCTGTTCCACCTGCACCCAGGGCATCTCGCCCACCGCGGCACCACCCGCCGTGGTGATCGCGCCCTCGGCCACGATGGACTGCACGTTGCGCGCCCGGCTTCCAAAGGGCAGGAAGGCTGCCGCATTGATCACCCAGGTGTTCGACGCGGTATTCTGCGCATGTTCCACCGTCACCGGCGACTGGGTGATCTGGGTGATCCCGTTGAAGGTGTTGGCCTCGACCACGATGTTGCGGAACCGCGCGAAATCCAGGCCGGCCTGCGTGGCATCGACCCCCTCGATCCGGTCGATGTTGGTGTTCACCGTGCGAAAGACATTGTCGCACATCGAAAAGCCGTTGATGAAAT
>NZ_JBKKKY020000352.1:0-585 GCF_046613545.2 Aphanothece microscopica RSMan92
CGGCGCGGGCCCCCGCGCCTTGAGCGGGTTGCCGGGCGACACCAGCCACCACACCGCATCCAGCCGGAACCGCTTGAGCGCCTCGCGCGTGATGTGGGCGTGGCCTTCGTGCGCGGGGTCGAAGGACCCGCCCAGAAGGCCGATCACCTGCCCGCGTGCCGCCCGTGGAAAGCCCGTGCGCATTCCGCCCCGCCCCTTCGTGCCGCGCGGGGCCCCGGTGCGGGCCCTGGCGCAAGGCCCTTCTTTCGCGGGCGGGCGGGGGCGAAGTCAAGCGCGGCCCTTGCCAAGGCTGCGCGAAGGCTGTCCTGTCGGGCCATGACGATCCGCCCGGCCGACCCCGCATCCCCCGCCGCCCTGGCCTGCCTTTCGGCCTATTTCGCCGATCTCGACCGTGCCATTCCCGGCGGGTTCGATCCCGGCCCCGTCGCCGGATGGGGTCTGGACGACCTGCGCCCGCCCGACGGGCTGTTCCTGCTGGCCGATGGCGGGGCGGGCTGCGTGGGGCTGCGCCGGCTGGACCCCGCCACTGCCGAGGTCAAGCGTCTGTGGGTGCGCGCGGACCGGCGCCGCACGGGCCTTGCGGGG
>NZ_JBKKKY020000353.1:0-585 GCF_046613545.2 Aphanothece microscopica RSMan92
CCGGGCGACGGTCCCGGCTGCCGAGTTCCACCACCGAGGCCATCACCAGCACGCCACGCCGGAGCGGGGAGGTGTTGAGCGCGGACCAGATCTGCGTCAGCTCGTTCAGCTCCGCGCGCTTCAGCGTCAGCGTCAGGCGCTCCGTCTGGCCGAGCAGGTCGAGGTCCATCACCGGCGCGCCGCGCGGCGCATCGGGGATCGCGCTGCCGAGGACGCGCAGGCGCGGCGTGACGACGGCGAATTCGTGCAGCACCGACAGCGCATCGGCCAGCGCCACCTGGGCGTTCAGCTCCGCCAGCGGGTCCTGCTCGTCAGCCGCATGGGTGGTCAGCAGGTAGGTGAGGTCGAGCGCCAGCGGCGGGCGCGCGGGGACGCGGCCCTGCATGTCCGGGCGCGGCGGCAGGTTCGCCAGGTGCGGCGAGGGTGCGAGGTGGAGGAGATACAGGTTGACGCGCAGCCCCGTGCTGCCATCGGGCACGATGTCCGGCGGGGCGAGGGTGACGTCCACCGCCTGCGCCATGCGGTCCCGCAGCAGCGTGCGCAGCGTGCGGGAAGCGGCGGCGATCGGAAGGTGGCCGGACATGG
>NZ_JBKKKY020000354.1:0-581 GCF_046613545.2 Aphanothece microscopica RSMan92
TCTCTCCGCAAATATCCTCCGGGGGGTCCGGGGGGTGGAAAACCCCCCGGCCCTCGACCGCAGCGGACCGGTGACATGACCGACGACCCGATCGAGATCACCCTGCACCCCGGCGTCGCGGCGATCCCTGCCGCGGAATGGGATGCGCTGGCCTGCCCCGAGGCCGCCGCGGGCGGGCGCCCGGCCGATCCCTTTACCACGCACCGCTTCCTGTCGGCGCTGGAAACCTCGGGTTCGGTCGGTCCGGGCACGGGCTGGGCGCCGATGCCCGTCGTGGCGCGCGCGGGCGGACAGGCCATCGGGGCGATGCCGCTTTATGCCAAGGCCCATTCCCAGGGCGAATACATCTTCGATCACGCCTGGGCACAGGCCTATCAGCGCGCGGGCGGGCGCTATTACCCCAAGCTTCTGGCCGCCGTGCCCTTTACCCCCGCCACCGGCCGCCGTTTCCTGACAGCGCCGGGCTGCACCGACCAGGGCCGCGCGGCGCTGGCGCAGGCGGCGGTGCAGATCGCGGCCGAACGGGGCATGTCGTCCTTCCATGCCAATTTCTGCACCGAGGACGAGGCCGCGGCGGGCGA
>NZ_JBKKKY020000355.1:0-581 GCF_046613545.2 Aphanothece microscopica RSMan92
GGGGTCGGCATCAAGATGGCGCGGGCGAAGTGGCGCGAGGTTTCGGGCAGGACCGCGCGCAGCACGGCGCCATCGCGCAGGTGCAGGTGCCAGTCGTCGGGGCGGCGGATCATCAGGCTGTCGGTCATGGTCGCCCCATACGCCTTTGGGGGGCGCTTTTCCAGTGGGAAAGCGGGGTTTCCCCTTGCGCGGCGGGGGGCGGGGACCTATCTTCGAATTTGGGCGTTTTGCTGAAATCCGCCCGACTCCCCAAGACCTTGGCCAGACGACACCCTGCGATCCGCGGGGCCTGACCGGCTGTGCCGCAACCCGTGAAAGGAGACCTCATGCAGAGGATTCTCGACGCCTGCCTGTTTGCCGCCCGCGCCCATGCGGACCAGCGCCGAAAGGGCGCCGCGGCCGAGCCTTATGTAAACCATGTGATCGAGGTGGCGGCGCGCGTCGCGGCCAGCCCGGATGCCTGCGCCGATACGGTCGTCGCGGCGCTGCTGCATGACGTGGTGGAGGATGCGCAGGTGCCCGAGGCCACGCTGCGCGACCGGTTCGGCCCGGCCGTGACCGCGATGGTGATGGAGGTGACC
>NZ_JBKKKY020000356.1:0-579 GCF_046613545.2 Aphanothece microscopica RSMan92
GGCTGCGGCGTCATCATGCCATGCGTAACATCGCAGGCGGCGTATCGACCCCGCGCGGGCGCTCACAGCTTCGCGGATCGGCCCGCCGCGCGGTCACTTGGTCGCGATGCGCCGCTCGCGCACCGCTTTACGACAGCCATGCTTCGGTGAACTGTTCTGCTGCAGGCCCCGAAGCACGACCGGAACGAGGAATCTCATGCGTGAATTGACGTCGGACGGATTGCTCGCGGCGGTGCGGGGCTGGGTCGAGATCGAGAGCCCCACCCAGGATGCTGCCGGCGTGAATCGCGTCGCGGATTTGGTCGAGGCGAAGCTGCGCGCGATCGGCGCCTCGATCGAACGCATCCCCGGCACCGACGGCTTCGGCGACATCCTGCTCGGCCGCATCGCGGGGGCGGAGGCGGGGCCGGGCCTGCTGCTGCTCGGCCACATCGATACCGTGCACCCGGTCGGCACCCTCGCCGGCCCGTTACCGTTCCGGGTGGAGGGCGATCGCGCCTACGGGCCCGGTATCTATGACATGAAGGGCGACAACGCGATGGATGTCGCCGCCCTGGAGCACCTGCCGGCGACCGGCCG
>NZ_JBKKKY020000357.1:0-577 GCF_046613545.2 Aphanothece microscopica RSMan92
CGCGCGCGCTGCATCGCGGGTGTAGCCCTGGCGCACGTGCGGGGCTCCGATCCAGTAACCCAGCGAGCAGGCCTGCGCCACGCCGCGCCGGATATTGGAAAAGGTGAGCCCGCCCAGCAGCGCATCATCACTCTGGCGCAGGAAGAAAAAGGGCATCGCCAGTCCGTCACGGATATCATCCGCATAGCGGCGCAACCGGCGGCGATAGGCCGCGCGGGTGAGTTCGTCGCTCGTCCAGCTTGGTTCCCACGGCTGCAGATGGCTCGCGCTCTCGGCGCGCAGAGCGGCCCAGGCCTCATAGTCGGAGGGCTTGGGATGACGCAGATAGACGGCCTCGCCGTCCACGCGGCGCCCGTCGTCTCCGGTAAGGTCCCAACGGATCAGCGCCATCGCCATCCTCTGCCGCGTCGTCCGCTGCCCCCGTTATCAAGGCTCAAGCGAAGGCGTTGGTAAAGACCTCCGCGGCGGCAAGGCCAGCCTTTGGCCCCACCACAGCGGCTGATTGCCCGCCCGGAGCCGAAAATGCGCGCAGAACGGCCCCGACTTCGTCGGCCGCGACCGCTTCCAGATCGGCGGC
>NZ_JBKKKY020000358.1:0-577 GCF_046613545.2 Aphanothece microscopica RSMan92
CCGGCAACCGGGCCGAGTTGCGCATCGCCGGGGTCGGCACGCTGGACGGAGTGCCCTTCGATGCGGTCTACGCCCAGCCCCTCGGCCCCGATGCGCCGCCCGCCACGGTGACGGGACGTGTCGAGCTGTCCGGCGACGCGGTGGAGCGCCTGCGCCTGGGCCTGCCCGCCGGGATGGTCACCGGCACCGGCACCGGCACCGTCCGCATCGACCTGCCGCGCGGCGAACCCGCGCAGCTGGACCTTGTATCCGACATGGCGGGCCTGGGCCTCGCGATCCCCGAACTGGGCTGGCGCAAGCCGCGCGAGGATACGGGCAGCCTTGCGCTGTCGGCCCGTCTGTCCGCTCCGGCGGTGATCGAAACGCTGGACCTTTCCGCCGCTGGGCTGGAGGCGTCGGGCCGGATCACGCTGCGCCCGGGCGGCGGGCTGGACCGGGCCCGGTTCGACCGCGTGCGCCTGCGCGGCTGGCTGGATGCCGCCGTCGACCTGGAGGGCCGCGGGGCCGGAACGCCCCCGGCGGTGTCGCTGACCTCGGGCAGTGTCGACCTGCGCCGCATCGTCCGCGGCGAAGGCGG
>NZ_JBKKKY020000359.1:0-576 GCF_046613545.2 Aphanothece microscopica RSMan92
GGAGGGCTGGACCTGATCCTGATGGACGTGCAGATGCCGGGCATGAGCGGACTGGAGGCGACGCGCACCATCCGGGCGACGGAAGCCCGGCGCCGGCTTGTCCGTGTGCCCATCCTGGCGGTGACGGCCGGGGCGATGGCCGGTGATCGCCAGGCCTGCCTGGACGCAGGAATGGACGGCTACGTGACCAAGCCGGTCAGCCCGCAGCTCTTGCTGGGCGAGGTGGACCGCGTGTTGGCCGAGACCGGCCAGAGGGCCGACACCGCGCCACCACCTCCAGAGGCGCCCGGCGGCTTCGAAGCCGAACCGGATGCGGGCCCGACGGACCACCATCGGTCGTCGCCGCAGCCGTCCGTCGACCTCGACAAGCTGCGCCGCCGCCTGGACGGTGACGAGGCCACCCTCAAGGAGCTGGCTCACGCCATGCGGCTGGATCTGGCCGAGCGGCTCGAGGCCTTGCGGCTGGCGCTGGCACAGCGGGACGGCACCGCCGCGGTGGCGCACGCACACGGACTCAAGGGGTCGCTGGGCAGCATGACGGCCGAGAAGGGCGCCCGTCTCGCCAAGGGCCTGGAA
>NZ_JBKKKY020000360.1:0-575 GCF_046613545.2 Aphanothece microscopica RSMan92
CTTGGCCCGGTCGGTGCGCAACCTGGGCGAAATAGTCGAGGAACTGGACGGCAAGCGGGTTGGCCTTCGGGTCCTGGACCTTGGCTTGGACACGTCCAATGCAACCGGCAAGCTGATGCTGAACGTCCTTGGGGCTGTGGCCCAGTTCGAACGGGAAATGATGCTGGAACGGCAGAGGGAAGGCATCGCCAAGGCCAAGGCTGAGGGGAAGTATCGGGGCCGGAAACCCACGGCACAGTTGATGCTGGCTGAGGCACGGTCCCTGCTGGCTGCCGGGGAGACCAAGCGGGCCATCGCCCAGAAGCTCGGCATCTCGGAACGGTCGGTCTACCGCGTCACCAAAGCGGCCTGATCGCGGACCCCGCAAACAACCAAACTGCACAGGAGAGACGAATGCTGCGGATGATTATCTCCGTTTACAAGGTGATGCTGCTGATCGGCAGTCTGCTGGCGCTGGTCACCATCATCTGGGGAGGCCTTGTTGCTCTGATAGAGGGTGCAACACCTTTCGAACGAGGGTCCGGACTTGGAGCGATAGGCTTTGGAACCTTCTCGGTGATCATCATTGCTGGGGC
>NZ_JBKKKY020000361.1:0-573 GCF_046613545.2 Aphanothece microscopica RSMan92
TGAACGACGCGAAGCCGGACCGTGTTCTCTACGTCAACCTCGGGCAGGACGGCACGATGATCGACCTCGCCTCCATCACGCTCGGTGAATGAACTACCGGCACGCCTATCACGCGGGAAACCACGCCGACGTGCTGAAGCACGCGGTGCTGGCGCGCGTGATCGAGAACATGAAGAAGAAGGACAAGCCGTTCCGCATCATCGACGCGCATGCCGGCACCGGGCTCTATGATCTGGGCGGCACCGAGGCGGGAAAGACCGGGGAATGGGAAGGCGGCATCGGCAGGCTGGCGGAGCCGCTCGCCGCGGAGGCCGAAGCGCTGCTGGCGCCCTATCGCGCGGTGATCGCCGCGCTCAACCCGCAAGGCGGTGTCAGGCTCTATCCCGGCTCGCCCGAGCTGGCGCTGCGGCTGATGCGGGACAGTGACCGCATGATCGCGAATGAGCTGCACCCGGAGGACGCGATTGCGCTGGAGCGGCATTTCATCCGCGACGGGCGCGTCGACGTGACCAGCATGGATGCGGAGACCTGCCTCAAGTCCAGGCTGCCGCCGCCGGAGCGGCGCGGCGTGAT